>JBKCTS010000243.1:0-20343 GCA_046318695.1 Acidovorax sp. | reverse complement strand
ACCAAGGTGTGTTGCACCACTTCAGGCGGTACGCCGGCGCTGGTGGGGTTGTCAAAGGTGGCTAAGCCTGAGCCAGCTTTGACCAGCAAGGCATCGGCATGGCCGTGGTAGCAGCCTTCAAACTTGATGAACTTGCTGCGGCCTGTGGCGCCGCGCGCCAGGCGGATGGCGCTCATGCCCGCTTCGGTGCCCGAGCTGACCAGGCGCACCATTTCCATGGAGGGCATGAGGCTCAGGATCTCTTCCGCCAGCTCGATCTCGCGTTCGGTGGGTGCGCCAAAGCTGAATCCTTCGAGCGCGGCCTTTTGCACCGCCTCCAGCACCGCCGGGTGGCCATGGCCCAGGATCATGGGGCCCCAGGAGCCGATGTAATCAATAAACCGCTGCCCGTTGGCGTCCCACAAATACGCACCCTGCGCCCGCTTGACGAAGCGGGGCGTACCGCCCACTGCCTTGAATGCGCGAACAGGCGAGTTCACGCCCCCGGGGATCAGCCGCTTGGCGCGTTCGAACAAGGGGATGTTGAGATCAGTGCTTGGTGTCATGGGGTGGCATCACGAAGCCCTCAAGGGCCTGCGTTTCGTTAAGGGTGGCGGCGGTGGACTGGCCTGCGCCGGCTTGCTCATCATCATCGTCGTCTTCATCGTCACCATCGTCGGGCTGGGCCCAGAACATGCGGTCGGGCACGATGTGACCCATGCCTGGGCGAAAGCCGGCGTCCAGGCACCGGTCCAGGTAGCTCAGCGCCTCACTGGTGGCCTCGCCCAGGTCATTGCCCGCGCCGACCAGGGCGGTGATCGCGGCCGACAGCGTGTCGCCCGCGCCCGAGAAGGTGGCGTCAAACAGCTCGAATTTGCCGCTGCCAAGGACCGTCTGCGGCGACGCGAGCACGTTCTCCACAAATTGCTCGGGCAGGGGGATGCCAGTGACCAGGGTATAGGGCACACCCATTTCGGAAGCGGCCCGCGCGATGTCGCGGGCGGTGGGGTTGCGCGCGCCGCTCCAGTCCGGCAGCAGCCACCGCCAAAGCGTACTGTGGTTTCCGACCAACACCGATGTCTGCGGCAACAACAATTCTCTGAACGCGTCCAGATACTCGTCAATCAGTTCATCACGCCACCAAGACAGGTTCGGCATGTATGCGATCACGGGGATTTCATCGTAATCGGCGGTGATCTCCGCAATCGCACTGATGTTCTCCGGGCTGCCAACGAATCCGACCTTGATGGCTTGTACGGGAAGGTCTTCCAGCACGGCGCGCGCCTGGTCTGCCACGGCTTCCTCATCGAAGGGAAAATGGTCGAAAATCTGCGCGGTATCCCGGGCATATGCACCACAAACGACCGCGATGGGGTGACCGCCGACGGATGCCACGGTCGTTATGTCTGCCGTGAGTCCTCCGGCGCCACTGGGGTCGCTGGCGTTGAAAATCAGAATACATGCCGGACTCTCGTCGAGGTTGTCGTCTGCGTCCGGATTTGCGGAGTCTGGGAGAAGGGGCGTTACAGTAGTGGTCATGGACCTGATCATGCTGGTGGAGAGCCTCGCTTCCCAGCCCGCAGAGATGCCTCGATACAATCATTGCATTCTATGTGAAGGCCCTTTAAGCTGTGATGGACTCTAAAACTTGGATGTGCTTGATTTGCGGCTGGATTTACGATGAGGCTGAGGGTTGTCCTGAGCACGGGATCGCGCCCAATACGCGTTGGAGCGACGTGCCCATGAACTGGACCTGTCCTGAATGCGGGGCCCGCAAAGAGGACTTCGAGATGGTTCAGATTTGAAACGCAGCCCTGGCTGCGTTGTTTGTTTTTTCCGTCGGGAGCAGTAACAATTGACTACTAGAGGCGCAACCTTCAAGGTGCTCGTGGTGGACGACAGCAACACCATCCGACGAAGCGCCGAGATTTTTCTCAAACAGGGCGGGCATGAGGTGCTGCTCGCGGACGATGGTTTTGATGCGTTGGCCAAGGTGAACGATTACCAGCCCCAGTTGATTTTTTGCGACATCCTGATGCCCAAGCTCGACGGCTATCAGACTTGCGCCATCATCAAGCGCAACGCTCGCTTTGCGGATACTCCCGTGGTCATGCTGTCGTCCAAGGACGGGGTATTCGACAAGGCGCGTGGTCGCATGGTTGGGTGCCAGGAATATCTCACCAAGCCGTTTACCAAAGACCAGTTGCTGCAGGCGGTGCAGCAATTTGGAAACTCGCAACAAGGAGCTAAGTAATGCCCATTCGAAAAGTGCTGGTCGTCGACGACTCGAAGACCGAGTTGATGTTCATGACCGACCTGCTTCAGAAAAAAGGCATGCAGGTGCGCACGGCTGAAAACGCTGAAGATGCTTTCCGTCGGCTGGCAGAAGAAAAGCCGGATCTCATCCTGATGGATGTGGTGATGCCAGGACAAAACGGTTTCCAACTCACGCGCGCGATTACCCGCGACCCGCTCTATGCGGATGTACCCATCATCATGTGCACCAGCAAGAACCAGGAGACCGATCGAGTGTGGGGCATGCGTCAGGGCGCGCGGGGTTACATCACCAAGCCGGTGGATCCTGTCGAACTGCAGGCCAAGATTGACGCCCTGAACTGAGGCTGCAGCGCGTTCATGGCCAATCGCGAAGCCCTCAGAGAGCTCCAGATCCGTCTTGCCAGCCGACTCCAGGCGGCAAGAACTGAGGGCACCTCCGTTTCATCCTGGCTGGCCGTCGAGTCGGCCGGGGGTCTCTATTTGTTGCCGCTGGGGCAATCCGGGGAGATATTTCCTCTGGTTGCCGTTCAAGCGGTTCCTTACACGCAGCGCTGGTTTCTGGGTGTGGCCAACCTGCGGGGTGCCTTGGTAGGGGTGGTCGATTTGGCCGGCCTTCTGGGGTCAAACGCCTCGCGGACTGAGCAGGCCTTGTCAGAAGCCAGTCTGCTAGCTCTGAATACTGCGCTGGATGTGAATGCGGCGTTGTTGGTAGACCGCCTCGCGGGTCTGCGCGGAACAGATGCGTTTGTATCGTCGGAGCCTCCCGGGCCGGATGCACCATCATTTTTTGGCACCACTTATATCGATTCGAGCGGCACGCGCTGGCAAGAACTGAACCTGCAGATCCTGTCGCAACATCCCGCTTTTCTTAGCATCAGTGCTTAAGTTTTTCTGTAAGGCTGCACCATGTCCGTCGTCAATCAACTTGCAAAAATGTTCAACCGGAAACCTGACACGCCGGCTGCAGGCGCTGCCGATGACGGGCAGGATCTCGCCAGTGGTGCCGTGGACGGCAGCCCGTTGCGGGACAGCTACCAGGCTGATGCACTGATCAGTGTGCAGGGCGATCCGGAGGGAGGGTACACACCCGAACTCACCAGTCCCGATTCTGAGGATGACCTGATTGCGCTTCCTGTGCTCGGGCGGGCCACTGCCGCGGTACACCAGCGACGTTTGTTGGGCTTGCTCGGTGTCGGCGTGATCGTGCTGGGACTGATCGCCGGCTGGGTGCTCCAGCAGGCCGACCGGTCAGCGCAACAGCTGGCCGCTACGGGCCAGTCGCTGATGCAGTCGCAACGCCTTGCAAAGTCCGTGTCCCAGGCGCTCGTGGGGAGTCCCCAGGCCTTCCCCGACGTGGTGGATAGCTCTGGCGTGCTGGCCCGCAACGTGCGCGCCCTGAATTCCGGTGATGTCGAGCTCAAGGTGGAGTCCCTCGCCGAGGCCTTCAAGCCAGACCTGGACGCCGTCAACCCCTTAATGGAGCGCGCCGAACGCAACGCTTCGATCGTGATGGGTCAGCAAAAGATCCTGACGCAGGTTGGCGACGCCCTGCGCACCATCAACCGCCAGTCTTCCGACCTCCTTGAAATCGCCGAAACGGTTTCCTCGCTGAAGCTTCAGCAAAACGCGCCTGCCGCGGAAGTCTCCGCAGCCGGTCAGCTGGTGATGCTGACCCAGCGCATCGGCAAATCGGCCAACGAATTCCAGACAATGGAAGGCGTGAGCCCGGAAGCCGTGTTCCTGCTTGGCAAGGACTTGAATTCTTTCAAGGAAATCGCACAAGGCCTGCTCGATGGCAGCCCCGAATTGCGCCTGGCTGCCACCAGGGATGCTCAGACGCGTGAACAGCTCGCTGCGCTGATCAAGCTGTACGAGCAGACCCGCACACAGGCGAGCGCCATTTTGGGCAACTTGCAGGGGCTGGTTTCGGCCCGCGAGGCGCAGTCCGCCATCATTGCGGACAGTGAACCCCTGCGTCGCCAGCTCGAAGGCCTCCAGGGCAAGCTGTCCTCCCAGACGGGGGTGGGCGGTGGCCCGCTGGCCGCACTGATACTTGCGGGCCTGTTCGTGATTCTTTGCGGCGTGGGTATTTCCCGCGTGCAACTGCTTGACAGCCGTGCACGGCAAGCTGCCGCTGAAATGCAGCAAAAAGACGCCCGGCGCCAGGAGCAGGAAGCCAAGCGCATCAATGATGCCAATCAGGCAGCCATTTTGCGTTTGATGAACGAACTGCAATCGGTTGCTGAAGGCGACCTGACGCAGGAAGCCACGGTGACGGAAGACATCACTGGTGCCATTGCCGACTCGGTGAACTACACGGTTGAAGAATTGCGACAACTGGTGGGCAGCGTTCAAAATACGGCCACCCGTGTGGCCCAGACGACGGCCCAGGTGGACAGCACGTCCACCGAGCTGCTGGCGGCCTCGACCGAACAGCTGCGCGAGATTCGTGAAACCGGCCGTTCCGTTCTGGACATGGCGACCCGAATCAACGAGGTATCTACGCAGGCACAAGAGTCCGCCACGGTGGCCCGCCAGTCGCTGCAAGCCGCTGACTCCGGCCTGCAGGCGGTGCAAAACGCCATCGGCGGTATGAACTCCATCCGTGATCAGATCCAGGACACCTCCAAGCGCATCAAGCGCCTGGGTGAGTCGTCGCAGGAGATCGGCGAAATCACTGAACTGATTTCCGACATTACCGAGCAGACCAACGTGCTGGCCCTGAACGCCGCCATCCAGGCGGCATCCGCTGGTGAAGCCGGTCGCGGCTTCTCGGTGGTGGCGGAAGAAGTGCAGCGACTTGCTGAGCGCTCTGCGGACGCAACTCGCCAGATTTCGGCGCTGGTGAAGGCGATTCAGACTGACACGCAGGACGCCGTGGCCGCTATGGAACGTTCCACGCAGGGTGTGGTGGAAGGCGCGCGCCTGTCTGACAGCGCAGGTACTGCACTGACCGAAATTGACCGTGTGTCGCGTCGCCTCGCTGAACTGATCGAGCAGATCTCGTCGTCTACCTCCCGCGAAGCCGTTTTGGCCAACGAAGTGGCCGACAACATCCAGCACATTTTTGCGGTGACCGAGCAGACCGGTGAGGGTACCCGTACCACCGCACAACAGGTTCGAGAGCTCTCGCACATGGCTGAAGAGCTGCGCCAGTCGGTGGCACGGTTCAAGATCGCCTGACCAGACCGCGGCACTCATCAATCAGCTGGCTCATAGAGGCCGGGGACGAATCCATGTCATCTATCGATGTCAACAACTTAGCGGGTGCCGACGGGCTGCAGGCAGATCAGGACCTAGGTCCTCTCGCCTGGGTGCTTGATGAATTGCGCAAATCACTTGAAGGCGCGGTCAAGGCCATGCGCCGATTCGTGCGCGATGCCGAGACGGCGCGGGAGTCTGATCTTGCGTCCTTGGATGCCGGTCCGCTGCGGATTGCACGGCAGCAACTTCATCAGGCATGCGGCGCCCTTGAGATGGTCGGCATGGGACCGGCTTCGCTGGTTTTGCGAGGGATGGAGCTTGCGGTCCAAAAGTTCGTGCAGCGTCCCGACACGTGCACTGATCAGGCCGCTGCAACCATTGAGCGCGCTAGTTTCGCCCTGATCGAATACCTCGAAGGCGTTCTTGCGGGCAAGACGGCGTCGCCGGTCGCTCTGTTTCCTCAGTACCGTGATGTTCAAGCCCTGGCGGGCGCCGACCGGGTACACCCGGCGGACTTGTGGCCTGCGGAACGCAGGTTCCGCGAGCCAGAGGGGGAGTCGTCTGCTCCGTCACTGACCTACGGACCCGAGGCCCGTGCTCGGCTGGACGCGGCAGTCTTGCGAATCGTCAAGTCTGGCGATGTCCGCGCCGCCCTCAACATGAGGGAGACTTGTCTGGGACTGGTGGCCAGCGCCTCGGAGCGCGAGTCTCGCGCCTTTTGGAAGATATGCGCCGGATTTTTCGAAGCCGTCGGTCTTGGTTTGTTGCCTGCTGATGTCTATGTCAAGCGCGTTGCATCTCGCGTGCTCTTGCAGTACGCAACGCTCGCAAAAGGCGACCCGAACATTGCCGACCGTCTTGTCCAGGACCTGCTTTTCTTTTGCTCTCAAGCCCAGCCGCCTGAAGCGATCTCGTCGGCTTCTCCCGCGCTGCAGGCGGTTCGAGAGGCTTTCGCGCTCGAACGCTACCAGCCGGTCGATTACGAAACTTCCCGATTCGGCCGTTTTGATCCGGCGATGCTCGCACAGGCGAGAAAACGCATAGCCGCTGCAACGGAGACGTGGTCCGCCTTGGCTGGTGGCGACCGTAACAAGCTCAAGCCTGCCGCCGATCAGTTCATGCTCGTTTGCGATTCGCTGCGCAAGCTGCACACCGGGAGCGATGGGCTGGCGCAGGCCCTCACCCATGCGATGGAGGCAACAACGCGCTCCGGTGAACCGCCTTCCCCTTCGTTGGCCATGGAGGTGGCCACTTCCGTGCTGTATCTGCAGGCCGCGTTCGAACAACTCGATACCGCAGATGGCAAGATGGAGGCGCGTGCAAATCGCCTTGCTGAGCGGCTCAATGCCGTCGTCGCCGGGGCCGAACCAGAACCGCTCGAGCAATGGATGGAGGACCTCTACCGACGGGTGAGCGACAACCAGACCATGGGTAGTGTCGTGGATGAGTTGCGTTCGACCCTCGCGGAGGTCGAAAAGGCTCTGGACCTGTATTTCCGCGACCCCGGAGATACCGCTCTGCTTGGCCCAGTCCCGGGCCACTTGGCGCAGATGCGTGGCGTGCTGTCGGTCCTGGGCTTGGACCAGGCGTCGCTGGCCGTGGTCCGCATGCGCGATACGGTGGAGCGTCTGCTGATCAATCAGGTACCGGAGGCTGACAGGCAAGGGGTGTTCGAGACGCTCGGAAACAATCTGGGGTCGTTGGGCTTCTTGATCGATATGCTCAGCTACCAGCGTACGCTGGCGCGCAAGCTCTTTGTTTATGACGAAGAGCTTGGAGAGCTGCGTATCGTCATGGGGAAGGCCCGGACTCGCTCTTCGGACGCACTCGAGGAGATGCCGCCCAAGCTGGACGAGCGTTCTTCTACCAGCTCGCCTGACGTGGTTCCACGTTTCGCCGAGGAGGTTCAGCTCGCTGAGCCGAGCGGCGTTGAGACCTTGCCCGAGCTTTCGCGCGAACCGGTCGAGTCGGCTGATCAGACCCTTTCGACGGCCGGTGAACTTGCTTCAGAAATATCCTTCGCGCCAGCCGCTGCGCCTGCGCCGATAGCTGCTCCATCCCCCGAGGCAATTGTTTCGGAGTCGCCCGCAGCCGCAGTGCCTGTCTTGCGTCCTGCTGTGGAGGATGAACTCCTCGATGTGTTCCTTGAGGAGGCACGCGAGGTCGTCGCCACTGGCCTTGCGGCCATGGACGTGCTGCGGGGCGAGCCTGGCGATCTGAGTGAACAGACGACCCTGCGCCGCGCATTCCATACGCTCAAAGGCAGTTCGCGTATGGTGGGCCTGAACGATTTTGGCGACGCGGCTTGGTCGATGGAGCAACTGCTGAACGCCTGGTTGGCTGAGCAAAAACCGGTGCATCCGGCCCTGCATTCGCTATCGACTGAGGCGTTGCAGGCATTCGGTCGCTGGGCGGACGATATTGCCGCAGCCCAAGCCGACGGATGGGATCCGAAGGCATTCCGCGCGTCCGCCGATGCCATGCGCTTGGAAGGAGCTAACGTTGCGCTTGCGGTACCTGGCGCAAGCGCGAAGGTTCTTTCCGAGATCGTTCCTGGCGAATCGCAGCCAGCGCCGATTTCGGACGCGAATACTGCGCCAGAGCCTGACATCGCATTCACCGCGCGAGCCGAGACGGCGACGACGCCGGACTTCCAGGTGACCGAGATTTCTGAGGTTCTGGCTGGGAGGGTTAACGAGCCTTTGGCTGTATCTGAGCCTGGCGATGTGCAAGAGATCGACCTGTCCGTTTTCGAGGCGGCGCTTAACGACCCCGTGGTCGGACAGATTCCCTCAGAGCCAAGCCCAGATGGGGTCGACTTTGAGCTTGATCTGTCTGTGCTGGAGGGATCCGATGTCAGCGGTGCCTCGCATGAAGAAAGCGAAGTGCGCGCGCCGGTCGCGGGCGATGAGTCGGGTCTGGAGCAAGACGAATTGGCGAGTTCGCCGCCGGTGGGCGATGGGGCAGCGGACGTCACCCTCGAGCTCGGAGACGGCCCTCATGCTGGCGCCGCTGGGCAAGAAGACTCTTCCGCGGCGCTGCAGGCCAATGAGACGCAACCTGTCCTGGAGTCGGCTGTTGTTCGGGAGAGTCAAGACTCTGCGTCGCAGACGACGTCGCACGACCAGCCTCTCGATGACGGCGCAACCCATGCCGAGGCCGAGGACGATGCCGTCAAGGTCATTGATACGCTGCGCATCGGCATACCCCTGTACAACGTCTATCTCAACGAGGCTGATGAGTGGTCCCGCCGCCTTGTGACATCTCTGCAGGAGTGGTCGCTTGAGCTTCACGAACCTCTGCCCGACACGGCGGTGGCGCTGGCCCATTCGCTGGCGGGAAGTTCTGCGACGGTCGGATTTACTGCCCTTTCGGAGCTGGCGCGTCTGTTGGAGCACGCGCTCCAGCACGTGCAGCTGCAGTCTGGTGGCACCGAGGAGCAGGCTGCTGTCTTCAAGGCAGCGGCGGAAGACGTGCGTCGTCTGCTCCATCAGTTCGCAGCTGGTTTCCTCAAGGAGCCAAGCGCCGAGGTGATGGATCAGTTGCAGAGTATTCTGCAATCGGATGTGATCAATACCCTTTCGCCACCCCTGGAGGACGCCGAGGCCATGTTGGCTGCGGCGCAGGCTTGCGAGCCCGAAGCAACGGCTGTGCAACAGCTTTCGCCTGCTGCGCCCCAAGAGCTCGAAGTTCCTGCCGAGCAGGAACCCCAGCCCCTCGTTCAGGCTGGGCATGTCGCGCCCGCTCTCTCTGTGGTCACACGGGACCAGGACCAGCGTGTCGATGACGCCATTGCGCGCGCTGTGGCCATGGGCACCGATATGGACGACGATATTGATGCGATCGACGTCATCGATCCAGACCTCTTCCCGATCTTCGAGGAAGAAGCACAGGAGTTGCTGCCAGAACTCGGTGGCGCACTGCGGCAATGGGCTTCGCGTCCGGACAACACCAGTGCGCGCAGTGAGGTGTTGCGCGCCCTCCACACACTCAAGGGTAGCTCACGGCTTGCCGGTGCGATGCGTCTGGGCGAAATGGCCCACCGGCTGGAATCGGCCATTGAGGCTCTGGATGTCGAGACCGTCACACCAGACCAAATAGAGCCCCTGCAGGCCAGCTTTGATGGCTTGCAGGCCAACTTCGATGCGTTGCGTGCTATTGGTCAGGGCTCTGCGGATACCGTGGTGGCGTTGCCGTTGCCATCGGTCGAAAAGGCGCTGCAGCAACTTGCAGATGACGCTGGCACCCGCAGCGACTCCGCCCCTGCGATGCCTGCCATGCCTGCCATGCCAGCGCCTGCTGCGCCGGTCAAGCTGCCAGCACCTTCGCAGCTAGGCCCTTTGCGCGCTGCATCCAACCAGTCGGTGCGCGTGCGCGCTCAGTTGTTGGACCGCATGGTGAACCAGGCCGGCGAGGTGATGATCAGCCGTTCGCGCCTGGATGTTCGGCTGGGCCAGTTCCGCAGCTCGCTCAACGATCTGTCGGGCAACCTGGATCGCTTGCGCCAGCAGCTGCGAGACATCGAGGTGCAGGCAGAGTCACAGATGCAGTCGCGTCTGGCGCTTTCCAAGGATTCTGCTGCCGGGTTTGATCCGCTGGAGTTCGATCGATTCACCCGCGTGCAGGAATTGACCCGCATGATGGCCGAGTCGGTCAACGACGTGGCGACGGTGCAGCGCAATCTGCAGCGCGCCATGGAAGGCGCCGAAGACGACCTGATCGCCCAGGGTCGACAGGCGCGAGAGTTGCAGCGGGACCTTCTGAAAACCCGCATGGTGGAGTTTGAAGGCATTGCTGAACGCCTTTATGCCGTGGTCCGTCAGGCGTCCAAGGAAACGGGTAAGCAGATCAAGCTCGACATCATCGGTGGCTCCATCGAGATGGACCGCGGCGTGCTGGACCGTATGACTCCGGCGTTCGAACATCTTTTGCGTAATTGCGTTGCCCACGGCATCGAGAACCCGGATGTGAGAACCGCGGCAGGCAAGCCTGCGACGGGCACGATTACTGTTGCCCTTCACCAGGAAGGCAACGATGTGTCCGTCGAGTTTCGAGACGATGGCGCGGGTCTGGATCTGCCGCGCATCCGGGAGAAGGCGTTTTCCCAGGGCATCGTCGGACCTGACGTCACACTCAGTGACGCTGATGCGGCCGACCTGATCTTCATGCCTGGTTTTTCGACGGCCGCGGAAGTCACTGGGCTGGCCGGGCGCGGTATCGGCATGGACGTGGTTCGTGCGGAAATCAACGGCTTGGGTGGTCGGATCGAAACATCGACCGAGACGGGCAAGGGAGCAGCTTTCCGGATGGTGCTGCCGCTGACGACTGCGGTGACGCAGGTGGTGATGTTGCGCGCGGGCAAGCTGGCGATTGGCGTGCCTGCAAGCGTGGTGGACATTGTGCGCCGTACCCCCGCCGCGGACCTGGAAGAGGCATACAAAACGGGCTACTACGATGATGGCACCGAGAAGATTCCGTTCTTCTGGTCGGGCGCCCTCTTGCAGGCTTCGGCGCGCAGCGGGGAGCCCAGCGGAAAGACCCGGCCGGTTGTTATCTTCCGCAGCGCCGCACAACGCATTGCGATGCACGTCGATGAAGTGCTGGGCAATCAGGAAGTCGTGGTGAAGAACCTTGGCCCACAGCTTTCGCGGCTGCCTGGTCTGGCTGGAATGTCTGTGTTGGCCTCTGGTGCCGTGGTTCTGATCTACAACCCGGTGGCTTTGTCGACGGTGTATGGCGACCAGGTGCGCGCTGCTGCTGCTGCGAGTTCGCAGCCCAAGACTGAGGCGGACATTGCGGCCGGCGGTGAGCCTGGCGGTGTCGCTCCGCTGGCAGCGCCGAGCCAGGTACCTCTGGTTCTCGTGGTCGACGACTCCATCACCGTGCGCCGTGTCACCCAGCGTTTGCTGCAGAGGGAAGGCTACCGCGTGGCGCTGGCTGCCGATGGCCTTCAAGCGCTGGAGCGGCTGCAGGAAGAGCGGCCGACCGTGGTACTGTCAGACATCGAAATGCCACGAATGGACGGTTTTGACCTGGCGCGCAACATCCGCGCTGACGGTGCGCTGCGCGACCTGCCGATCATCATGATCACCTCGCGCATTGCCGAGAAGCACCGCGAGCACGCGATGGAACTGGGTGTCAACCACTACCTCGGTAAGCCCTACTCGGACGAGGAGTTGCTCAGTCTGATCCAGCACTATGCTCGGTTGGAACAAGCCGTCGAGGCCTGATGGTCGGTACAGCGGCATCCTGACTTTGCACGGGCCTGTCCAGCAGGGCAGGCCCGTGGTGGATTCGGGCTGCATGGCCAGTGCTCATCACGTACGGCAAGTGTTTCATACTGCAAACAAAACCGCTTCATTCAAGGAAGATGCATGACATCGTCCCCTGCTTCGCCCGTGATCCCTGATCCCCGGCTGCTTAAATGTCTTGACGTCATGGTGCGTGAGCGGGCATCTGACCTGTTCATGATGGCGGGTGCCAAACCCACTATCAAGCGACAGGGCATGTTTGTGCCCCTGGGACGACAGCCGCTTACGCCCGATAGCGTGCGGGAACTGGCCTACTCGATCCTGCGGCCCGACCAGCAACATGAATTCGAGACCACGATGGACTGCGACCTGTCCATCGATACGCCCGAGGGTGAACGCTTTCGGGTGAATGTTCACATGCAGCGTGGTCAGGTTGGGATGGTCGTCCGCCATGTGGCAGCGTCGATTCCGCGGCTCGATGAATTGGGCTTGCCCCCGGTGATCGGCAAGTTGGCGTTTCTCAAGCGGGGCCTGGTGCTGACCGTGGGCGCCGCGGGCTCCGGCAAGACCACCACATTGGCTGCCATTCTCGACCACCGCAATGCCAATACGGGCGGGCATATCCTCACGGTCGAAGACCCCATTGAATATCTGCATACGCACAAGAAGTCGCTGGTAACCCAGCGCGAGGTGGGAATCGATACCCGCACCTATGAAGAGGCGCTGCGCCGCGCGATGCGTGAGGCCCCCAACGTCATCATGATCGGCGAGATCCGTGACCGTGCCACGATGCAGCACGCGCTGCACTACGCGGAATCCGGACATCTGTGCGTATCGACCCTGCACGCCAACAACGCCAACCAGGCCGTGCAGAGAATCATCAACTTCTTCCCTGAAACTGCCCATCGCCAGCTGTTGATGGACCTGTCGCTGAACCTGAGCGCAGTGATTGCCCTGCGGCTGGTCCCCGGCCTGGCGGGTCATCTGGTGCCCGCTACCGAGATCATGCTGCGCACGCCCTTTGTGGCAGAGTTGATCCAGAAGGGCCAGATTGACGAACTCAAGACCGCCATCATCCGCAGCTCGGAGCAGGGCATGTGCAGTTTTGACCAGTCGCTGCTGGCGCTGGTGGATGCCGGTTCGATCTCGCCGGAAGAGGCGATTGCCCATGCGGACAATCGCACCGATGTCAGTCTGCGACTTCGTCTGGCCGCTGGCAATTCTCTTGAAATTGCGGGCATGGGCATGACCGAACCAGTACGCCAGCCCGATCCGATCACCCGGTATTGACCGCCCGCGTGGTGACGGATGCCGCGGTGAGCCACAGCCTTTCTCTCGCCCAGGCACAAGCTGGCTCCAGACGAAACAAGCCTGCGCAGGCGTCGGGGATGATCGCTGCTACCCCGCAGCTTGCTTGACCACGGCGTATCGCTGCAAGGTCTTGTGGCGCGCCGCGTCATGGTCGACCACGGGCGCCGGATATTCCCGCCCCAGCGTGATGCCTGCCGCCTGAAGGTCCAGCGGGCGAGCCGCCCAGGGCGCATGCAGTGCGGGCGTGGGCAGCGCTGCCAGATGCGGCAGGTAACGCCGGATGAACTTGCCCTCAGGGTCGAACTTCTGGCTCTGGCTGACCGGATTGAAAATGCGGAAGTAGGGTTGCGCATCGCAGCCGCTGGAACTGGCCCACTGCCATCCACCGTTGTTGGCAGCCAGATCAAAGTCGTTGAGCTGGCGCGCAAAGTACCGCTCGCCCCAGCGCCAGTCGATGCCCAGATCCTTGACCAGAAAGCTGGCGACCACCATGAGCATGCGGTTGTGCATGTAACCCTTCTGGTTGATCTGCGACATGGCGGCATCGACGAGCGGGTAGCCCGTTCGCCCCTCGCACCAGGCGGCAAACAGTTCTTCGGCATGCGCCCCTGTCTCCCACGCGATGGCGTCATAGGCGGGCTTGAAACTGCGCTCCACAACGTGCGGGTGGTGGTGCAGGATCTGGAAGTAGAAGTCGCGCCAGATCAGCTCGCTGAGCCAGACGCTGGCGCCTGCACTGCCTGCATGCATGCGGCTGTGCGCGGTGCGGGCGAGCAGGCGTGGCGAAATCGTGCCAAAGCGCAGATGCACGCTCAGGTAGCTGGGCCCTTTGACCGCCGGGAAATTGCGGGTGTCTTCGTAGCGGTCGATGCGGTCCAGGAAATCCTTGAAAAGCGCCTGTCCGCCGGTGCTGCCAGTGGGCAGCTTCAGCGCTGAAAGACCCGCCGGTTCAAAGCCAAGCTCTGCCAGGGTGGGCACCGCCCGGCGGCGGGCCTCTGGCATGGGGGCCAGGCGGTGGGCCAGGGGCTCTATGGGCAGCTCGGCCAGTGCCTGGGGGTCTGCCTTGCGCAGCCACGCATTCTTGTACGGCGTGAATACGCTGTAGGCCCCCCCCGACTGCGTGAGGACTTCGCAGCGCTCCAAAATCATGTGGTCTTTGAAGGTGTGAAACGCCTGCCCCGCCGCAGCCAGCCGGGTGCGGACCTGCGCGTCACGGGACAGCGCCTGGGGCTCGTCGTCGTGGTTGGCAAACACCGCCTGCGCGCCCAGTTCGAGCACCAGTTGCGGCACGGCATCTGCAGCCCGCCCATGCACAACGATGAGTCCACCCGCGCCCTGTGGCGACAGGCCCCGCAGCGTCGCATCCAGCTCCACGAGACTTTCGCGCAGGAATTCCACCCGGCGGTCCACCCGCGGCAAGTCATCCAAGATATCCGTGTCAAACACAAACACGCAATGCACTTGCTGGCACTGGCTCAGGGCATGGTGAAGGGCGGCCTGATCCTGTGCGCGCAGGTCGCGGCGGAACCAGACCAGGCCACAGCGGTAGGTGGGAGCGTAAAAAGTGGGCGTCATGTTCGCCATTAAAATTGGGCCATGTTCTCCGATTCTGCGCCCATGAACCTCACGCATCATTTTCTGATTGCGATGCCCGGTCTGGAGGATGAGTCTTTCGCGCGCAGTGTCGTTTACCTGTGCGAGCACAGCGAGCGCGGCGCATTGGGGCTCATCATCAACAAGCCGACGGACATCACCCTCCAGGGGCTGTTTGACAAGGTGGCCCTGTCGCTGCGGCGTGAGGACCTCAGCCGGGAGCCCGTGTTCCAGGGCGGACCGGTGCAGACCGACCGCGGCTTTGTTCTGCATGAGTCCATGCTGGTGGATCAGGCGCAGGCCGATGAATCGGCCTATGCCTCGACCATCGTCATTCCTGGCGGGCTGGAGATGACCACATCCAAGGACGTGCTCGAAGCCCTGTCCACCGGGGCCGGGCCTCGGCGGGTGCTCATCACGCTGGGTTATTCGTCCTGGGGCGAGGGGCAATTGGAATCCGAGCTGGCCGAGAACGCCTGGCTCACCGTCGGCGCCGATCTGTCGGTTATCTTCGATACCCCCGCGCCCGAGCGTTACGACCGGGCGCTGGCGCTGCTGGGCCTGAAGGCCTGGATGCTGTCGCCTGATGCGGGGCACGCATGACCGGCTTGCCTGTTCAACAGGCTGTTCCTGCGCATTTCCAGACTTTTCTTGCTTTTGATTTTGGCCTCAAGCGGACCGGGGTCGCCTCGGGCAACCGCATGCTGCGCAGCGCCACGCCACAGCCCACCATCCAGGCCGAGGGCGATGCCCGCTTTGTGCAGGTGGCCCAGCGCATCAAGGAGTGGCAGCCCGACGCATTGGTGATCGGCGTGCCCTACCACCCCGACGGCGCGAGCCACGAGAACACCGAGCGCGCGCTCAAGTTCGGCCGCCAGTTGCGCGGGCGCTTTGGCCTGCAGGTGTTTGAGGTGGACGAGCGCTACAGCACCACCGAGGCCCATGCCGAGCGGTCGCACGGCGGTTGGGCGTTCGCCGGTGGTGCCAAGGATGCAGATGCCGCGTCGGCCTGCATCATCCTGGAACAGTTTTTGAGGAATCTCCCATGACCCACCCCTCCCCAACCGTGGCCAGCGTGGGGGCCTTGTCCCTTGACGCCGAGGCGCTGTACCGCGAGCTACTGCGCGGCGTGCGTGGCATGCTCACCCCGACGACGCGCCTGGCGGGCATTGCCTCAGGCGGCGCCTGGCTGGCCGAGCGTCTGCAACGGGACCTGGATCTGCAAGGCCCGGCCGGGGTGCTGTCGTCCGTCATGCACCGCGATGATTTTGCCCAGCGCGGCCTGTCGGCCAGCGCGCAGACCTCGCTGCCCTTTGACGTGAATGCTGCCGACGTGCTGGTGCTCGATGACGTGCTCTACACCGGCCGCACCATCCGCGCCGTGCTCAACGAACTGTTCGACTACGGCCGCCCCGCCAGCGTGCGCCTGGCCGTGCTGGTCGATCGCGGCGGGCGCGAGCTGCCCGTGCAGGCCGACTTTGCGGCTGCCCGCGTGGCGCTGCCCGACGCACAGTCACTGGCCCTGGCGCGCGACGAGCAGGGCAAATTCCAATTCCAAGTCAAAGAGGCGTGACCGTGCTGCACAAGCGCAACCCCCAACTCAACAAGAACGGCGAGCTGATCCACCTGCTCTCCATCGAGGGCCTGCCCAGTGACATCGTCACGCACATCCTCGATACGGCCGCCAACTTCGTGAGCGTGAACGACCGCGAAGTCAAGAAGGTGCCCCTGCTGCGCGGCAAGAGCGTGTTCAACCTGTTTTTTGAGAACAGCACGCGCACGCGCACCACGTTCGAAATCGCAGCCAAGCGGCTGTCGGCCGACGTGCTCAACCTGGACATCGCTCGCAGCTCGGCCAGCAAGGGCGAGTCGCTGCTGGACACCATTGCCAACCTGAGCGCGATGGCGGCCGACCTGTTCGTGGTGCGCCACAGCGAGTCTGGCGCGCCCTACCTGATCGCGCAGCATGTGGCTCCCCATGTGCATGTGATCAACGCTGGCGATGGCCGCCATGCCCACCCCACGCAGGGGCTGCTGGACATGTACACCATCCGCCACTACAAAAAGGATTTTTCCAACCTCACGGTGGCCATTGTGGGCGACGTGCTGCACTCGCGCGTGGCCCGCTCGGACATCCACGGCCTGACCACGCTGGGTTGTGCCGAAGTGCGCGTGGTGGGCCCGCGTACCTTGGTGCCCGGCGACATGGCGCAGATGGGCGTGCGGGTGTGCCACACGCTCGAAGAGGGCATCAAGGACGCCGACGTGGTCATCATGCTGCGCCTGCAAAACGAGCGCATGAGCGGCGCGCTGTTGCCCTCCAGCCAAGAGTATTTCAAGAGCTTTGGCCTCACGCAGGACAAGCTGCAGTTCGCCAAGCCCGATGCCATCGTCATGCACCCCGGCCCCATCAACCGCGGCGTCGAGATCGACTCCGCCGTGGTCGATGGCAAGCAGAGCGTGATCCTGCCGCAGGTGACCTTTGGCATCGCAGTGCGCATGGCGGTGATGTCCATCGTGGCCGGGAATGAAGCCTGACCCCCGTCAAGAAATGCCCCCCTGTGCCGCTTCGCGTCATCCCCCAAGGGGGACGCCAGCCCTGGCCCGGCAAAGCTGGTTCCACGGGGGCGCTGGCACCGGGCTGGCTGTGGCGCTTACGGTCGGGCACGTATCGAGCGACACGGTTGCTATAAATTCGATAGCTGTTATCGCTTATCCATCGCGCGCAAGTGCCCCATTTTGTTTGAAATCATGAAAATCCTGATCCAAAACGGCCGTGTGATCGACCCCGCCTCGGGCCTTGACCAGACCTGTGATATCGCCGTGGCGGCCGGGCGCATCGTGGGCCTGGCCCGTACACCGGCCGACTTCACGCCCGCGCGGGTGATCGATGCCAGTGGCTGCATCGTGCTGCCCGGCCTGGTGGACCTGGCGGCGCGCTTGCGCGAGCCGGGCCACGAGCACGAAGGCATGCTCGAATCCGAAATGGCAGCGGCGGTGGCCGGTGGCGTGACCAGCCTGGTGTGCCCGCCCGACACCGACCCGGTACTCGACGAACCCGGTCTGGTGGAAATGCTCCAGTTCCGCGCCGAGAAGCTGCACCAGTCGCGCCTGTTCCCGCTGGGTGCGCTCACCCGCAATCTGGCGGGCGAAGTGCTGACCGAAATGGCCGAGCTCACCGAATCCGGCTGCGTGGGCTTTGGCCAGGCCGAAGTGCCGCTGGCCAGCACGCAGGTGCTGCAGCGCGCGCTGCAGTACGCCGCCACCTTTGGCTACACCGTCTGGTTGCGCCCGCAGGACATGCATCTGGGCACGGGTGTGGCCGCCAGCGGCCCGCTGGCCACGCGCCTGGGCTTGTCGGGCGTGCCTGTGGCGGCCGAGACGATTGCCTTGCACACCATCTTCGAGCTGCTCAAGACCACCGGCGCTCGCGTGCACCTGTGCCGCATCAGCAGCGCTGCGGGCGTGGAACTGATCCGCCGCGCCAAGGCCGACGGTCTGAACGTCACGGCCGATGTGAGCATCAACTCGCTGCACCTCACCGATGTGGACATCGGCTTTTTTGACAGCCGCGCCCGCCTGTCGCCGCCGCTGCGCCAGCAGCGCGACCGCACTGCGCTGAATGCGGCGCTGGCCGACGGCACCATCGACGCCCTGGTGTCCGACCACAACCCGGTGGACGAAGACGCCAAGACCCTGCCCTTTGCCGAGGCGGAGCCCGGCGCCACCGGTCTGGAGCTGTCGCTCAGCCTGGCCCTGAAGTGGTCGCAGGACAGCGGCATCCCGCTGCAGCGCGCCCTGGCCGTGGTCACCTCGGAGCCCGCACGCGTGCTGGGCAGCGCCCTGGGTACCTTGCAGGCCAGCGTGGGTCAGATTGTGGAAGGCGGTGTGGGCGACCTGTGCATTGTCGATCCGCACGCCGCATGGACGGTGCAGGCCGATGCCCTGCGCAGCCAGGGCAAGCACACGCCGTTTTCCGGCTATGAAGTACCCGGCCGTGTCCGGGCGACGCTGGTGGGCGGTCAGGTGGCTTTTGACCGGTAGGCTGTCATGCGGCCTTGTTCACTGCAAGCTGCCCGCTGCCCAGACGGTTGCGCGGCGGCCATCGCTGGTGCAGCGCGCCGTGGCGCTGTGGTGGCCCAACGCCAAGGGCCATTGAAATGAAGCAACTGCGCGCCTGCTGGCGGCTGCTGCGCCTGCTGGGGCACATCGGCAGGGGGCTGTGGATCGTGGCGCTGCGCTTTCCGGCGCTGCCGCCCGACCAGCAGCAGGCCCATGTGCAGGTCTGGTCGCTTCAACTGCTGGCCCACGCGGGTATCCGCCTGCGCATCGAAGGCACGCCGCCGGTCGCGGGGCCGGTGATGCTGGTGGCCAACCATCTTTCGTGGCTGGACATCCCGGTCATGCATGCCGCGCGGTACTGCCGTTTTGTCTCCAAATCCGACGTGCAGGGCTGGCCGTTGATCGGCATGTTGGCCACTGCGGCAGGCACGCTGTATATCGAGCGCAGTTCGCGGCGTGACGCGCTGCGCATGGTGCGCACGATGCAAGAGGCTCTGGAGCGCGGCGAAGTGCTGGCCGTGTTTCCCGAAGGCACCACGGGCGACGGCCGCGCCATGCTGCCGTTTCACGCCAACCTGCTGCAGGCCCCCGTGATGGCGGGCGCGCCGGTGCAGCCGGTGGGCTTGCGTTTTGTCGATAAGGCCCAGGGCACGACCAGCTTTGCGCCCAGCTATACCGGCGACGAAACGCTGGTGGGGTCGATCTGGCGCACGCTGTGCGCGCCGCCCATCGAGGCCGTGGTGCACTACGGCCCGCCCGAGAGCGCCGCCGACCGAGACCGCCGCGCATGGGCTCAGCACCTGCACGCCGTGGTGGATACCTTGCGCCAGACCTGACGCATCGATTGCGCTGTTCGCGGGCGAACCCGGCATGGCGCAAGGCGTGTGGTGTGCGCGCAGCACCAAAGCCCTGTTGCGCTGCCCGGATGCCCATTGGGCACACAATGAGACAAGGCCCGTCGCCGTTGGCCGCCCGGCTGCCCCACCTCCCTTTGGTTTTTTCATGCTGATTTTCCAAACGGCATCGCCTGTGCTTGCTGGTTTGCCCGCGCGCTGGCGTGTTCGCCCGACTGGCCAGGCAGCGGCGCTGCTGATGGTGGCGTGGCTGCTGGCCAGTGCGACCGCGCCAGATGCCTGGGCGGCGCAGGGTGCGCCCGACGCAGGCGCGCTGGCGCCCGTGGTTGTCACCGGCGGCGCAAGCTGGCGCGACGGCTGGTTGTCTCCGGGCTCGATCGATGTGGTTGATGGTGATGAACTGCGGGCGGGGCAATTGCAGATCAACCTGTCTGAAGGGCTGGGCCGTGTCCCTGGTCTGGTGGTGCGCAATCGCAATAACTATGCGCAGGATTTGCAGATTTCCGTGCGCGGCTTCGGCGCGCGGGCGCCGTTTGGCGTGCGCGGGGTGCGCTTGTTTGTGGATGGCATCCCTGCCACCGCGCCGGATGGCCAGGGACAGGTGGCGCATTTCCCGCTGGGCAGCGCCGACCGCGTCGAAGTCGTGCGGGGGCCGTTTTCGGTGCTCTATGGCGCATCGGCGGGCGGGGTGGTGGCGCTCTACACCCAGGACGGGCAGCGTCCGGGCGAGTGGCGCAGCGGCGCGGTGGCGGGGGCCGACGGGCTGTGGCGGCTGTCCAGCCAGGTCAGCGGCCCAACGGGCGCCGACGCCG
>JBKCTS010000242.1:0-1155 GCA_046318695.1 Acidovorax sp. | reverse complement strand
CCTCAACGGCCGGCGCATCAACGGCATGGCGCCATACGAGATCAACCGCCTGGGCCTGTCGCGCAGCTTTCAGATCACCAACATCTTTCCCAAGCTGTCGGTGTTCGAGAACCTGCGCTGCGGCGTGCTCTGGAGCATGGGCTACAAGTACACCTTCCTGCGATTCCTGTCGGGCCTGCACGATGCCAACCGCCGCGCTACCGAGCTGATGGAGATGATCAAGCTCGACAAGAAGCGCGATACGCTGGCCACGAATCTCACCTACGCCGAGCAGCGGGCCCTGGAGATCGGCATCACGATTGCGGGTGGCGCCAACGTCATCTTGCTGGACGAGCCCACCGCCGGCATGAGCAAGAGCGAGACCAGCCGTTTCATCCGTCTCATCAAGGAGGTGACGCAAGGCCGCACGCTGCTCACGGTGGAGCATGACATGGGCGTGGTGTTCGGCCTGGCCGACAAGATTGCGGTGGTGGTCTATGGCGAGGTGATCGCCTTTGACACACCCGAGAAGGTGCGTGCCAACCAGCGCGTGCAGGAGGCCTATCTCGGCTCCGTGGTGGCCGACCAGCAGGCGGGGGGACATTAGAAATGCTCAAGATCGAAAACTTGCACGCCTACTACGGCAAGAGCCACGTGCTGCACGGCGTCACATTTGACGTGCAGCCCGGTGAAATCGTGGCCTTGCTGGGCCGCAATGGATCGGGCCGCTCCACCACGGCCAAAGCCATCATGGGCCTCGTGGACTGGGAGGGGGCCGTCAACTGGAAGGGCCAGGCGCTCCATGGCAAAAAAGCCTACGAGATCGCTCATTTGGGTGTGGGCTATGTGCCGGAAAGCCGTGACGTGTTCCCGAACCTCACGGTGCACCAAATCTGCTGCTGGGCCAAAAGGGCGCGGGCAAGGGCAGCCGCTGGTCGTTTGACGACATGTACGCGATGTTCCCGCGGCTCAAAGAGCGCCAGCACACCGAGGCGGGCGTGATGTCGGGCGGCGAGCAGCAGATGCTCACCCTGTGCCGCACGCTCATGGGCGACCCCGACCTCATCATCATTGACGAGCCCACCGAAGGTCTGGCCCCCAAAATCGTGGAGCTGGTGGCGCAGTACCTGTTGCAGTTGCGTGCGCGTGGCGTATCGGTGCTGCTGATTGAGCAGA
>JBKCTS010000241.1:0-4300 GCA_046318695.1 Acidovorax sp. | reverse complement strand
GTGCAGCGCAATGCCCTGCGCATGGCCCAGCCAGGTCACATGGCGGTAGGTCCAGTCGCGCTTGGGCGCAATGCCCGCGGGGCCCGGGTTGCCGTGCTGCTGCAGCAGGGCACCCAGCAGTACGGGCTTGTAGGCCACGCTGTAGCTCAGGCCTTCGAGCACCTCGGGCAGGCGCTCGAACGCCAGCCAGGCGTACGGCGAGACAAAGTCGAGATAGAACGTGATGCGTTTCATGGCGGGGGCTCCTTGGGTCACTTCATCCCGCGCAGGGTACACCCGGCGGTTCGGCCTGGGGCAAGTGCCGCAGTGCGTCAGACCGCGGGCGGGGTGATGCCCGCGCGGGCAAGCAGCCGCCCCCAGATGCTGCGCCGCAGCTCGGCATCGGCACCCGACCAGAGGCGGATCTCATCGAGCGTGCGAAAGCAGCCCTCGCAATGACCGCCATCCGGCGACATGCGGCACACCGAGATGCACGGCGAAGGCACCGGCCCTGCAAAATCTTGGTCAAAACAGCCATCCACGCTCATCGCATGGGCTTTTATAGCTATTAACTTTATAGCATTCACGATAGCAGGACCTCGTGCGCCGGGGCGGGCGCCTGCACCACATCGACCATGGGCGCGCCGGTCAGCCGGGGCAGGTCGGACGGGTGCAGCGCAAAGACGCCGTGCGGGTGCCCTGCGGCGGCCCACACCTCATCAAAACGCAACAGGTCCTGGTCAATCAGCGTCACGGGCGGCGTGGCATGGGCCACGGGCGAGACACCGCCGATGGAAAAGCCGGTGCGGCTTTTCACAAAATCGGCATCGGCGCGGCCGATCTTGCCGCCCACATGGGCTTGCACCTTTTTTTCGTCCACACGGCGGTCGCCCGATGTGACCACCAGCACCGCCGCGTCGTCGCTCTTGCGGCGAAAGATGATGCTTTTGGCAATCTGCCCCACGGCAATGCCCAGCGCATCGGCCGCCTGCTGGGCTGTGCGCGCGGCGTCGTCCAGCATCTGCGGGCGGTGGGGGTGGCCCAGGGCTTCCAGCGCCGCAGCCACGCGCTGCACGCCCTCGGGCAGGGGTTTCAGTTCAGCTCCACACATGGTCGTTGTCTCCTGCGCCAAAGCGCTATCCAGCGCGACGCGCCAGCAGGGCGTTGGCGGCCCGCGAGTTGGGCTTGCGGCCCAGGAAATCGCTGATGAAGGCACCCGCATCAACGAGCCGGTCCAGGTCAATGTCGGTGTCGATGCCCATGCCCGCGAGCATGTACACCACGTCTTCGGTGGCCACATTGCCAGTGGCACCCTTGGCATAGGGGCAGCCGCCCAGGCCCGCCACCGAGGTCTGGAAGTTCCACACGCCCAGCTCCAGCGCGGCCAGCGTGTTGGCCAGCGCCTGGCCGTAGGTGTCATGAAAATGCCCGGACACCGCGTCGATGCCAAAGTGCTGCAGCGTGGCTTGCAGCGCGGCCTGCACCCTGCGCGGCGTGCCCACGCCAATGGTGTCGGCCACATCCACGCGCTGCACGCCGATGCCCTTGAGCAGCCCGGCCAGGTAGGCCACGCGCTCGGGGGCAATGTCGCCTTCGTAGGGGCATCCCACCGTGCAGCTCATCGCGCCGCGCACGCGGATGCCTGCGGCCAGCGCGGCCTGCACCACCGGCGCAAAGCGCTCAATGCTCTCGGCAATGCTGCAGTTGATGTTCTTCTGGCTGAAGGCCTCGCTGGCCGAGCCGAACACGACGATTTCATCGGGCTTGTCCACCAGCGCCGCCTCAAAGCCCTTGAGGTTGGGCGTGAGCACCGAGTACGCCACCCCCGGCTGGCGCGTCATGCCCGCCATCACCTCATGGTTGTCGGCCATCTGCGGCACCCATTTCGGCGACACATAGCTGGTGACTTCGATTTCCTTGAGGCCAGCGGCCTGCAGCCGGTGCACCAGCTCAATCTTGACAGCGGCAGGCACCGGCAATTTTTCGTTCTGCAGCCCGTCACGCGGGCCGACGTCGATGATCTGGACGCGGGAGGGAATACGCAAAGTCATGGTTACTACGGAAAAAGCACGCGGTCAGTAACCACGGGCGAGGTTGACAATGCCCGCCACATGCTCGCCCCGCTGCAACGCTGCTATCTTGCGTGCGATCTGGGCGATGCTCTCGTCGCGCAAGGTGCGTGCCGAGGTGTGGGGCGTGACGGTGATGCGCGGGTGCGCCCAAAACGGGTGGCCTGCGGGCAGCGGCTCGGTGCGGAACACATCGAGCGTGGCTCCCGCCACATGGCCGCTGTCGATGGCTGCGAGCAGGTCTTCGTCCACCACATGCGCTCCGCGCGCCACGTTGATCACGTAGGCGCCGGACTGCAGGCGGCCCAGCGTGTGCTTGTTGATCACGTCGGCCGTGTCGGGCGTGAGCGGCAGCAGGTTGACCAGCACGCGGCTGGCAGCCAGAAAATCATGGAACTGCTGCGCACCCGTGAAGGCACGCACGCCATCCATCGCCTTGGGGCTGCGGCTCCAGCCGTTGATGGGAAATTCAAACTGCGCCAGCGCGCGGGCCACACGCTCGCCCAGCACGCCCAGGCCCATCACGCCGATGGGGAAGTCGCTGCGGATGCGCGGCTTGCGAAAGGCCCAGCGGCCTGCCGCACTGTCAGCCTCATAGCCGTCGAATTCACGGAAGTGGCGAATGACCGCGTGGCAGACATATTCGGCCATCTGCACGGCCATGCCAGCGTCGTCCAGGCGCACCACCAGCGCGTGCGGCGCAAGGCGCAGCTTGAGCAGGGCATCCACCCCCGCGCCAATGTTGAACAGGGCCTTCAGACGCGGCTGCTCGTCCAGGAACTGCTGCGGCGGCGCCCAGACCACGGCGTAGTCAGCCTGGGGCGCGCCGGGCTGCCACACAGACATCTCCGCACCAGGCAGCGCGGCCGCCAGGCCCTGCAGCCAGGGTTCGGCCCGGGTGTCTGTGCAGCAAAAAGTGATGTTCATGGAGAGATAGCGTAACGGGATTGCGAGCCCCGCGCTGTCACGCGCAGGCCGCCGCGCAAGGGCTCAGGCCTTGTCGGCCAGCACCAGCGTGAGCAGCTCGGCCCCTTCGGTCACCTGGTCCCCAGGTGCGTACAGCAGCTCCTGCACCATGCCATCGGCGGGGGCGGCTATGGTGTGCTCCATCTTCATGGCTTCCATCACCGCCAGCGGCTGTCCCTTGGCCACCGGATCGCCCGCTTTCACCGCGAACGACACCACCTTGCCCGGCATCGGGGCTGTGAGGCGCCCGCCTTCTGCGGCCGACTCGCCCGCATGGGCCAGCAGGTCGATGGATCTGATCTGCGTCGCGCCCAGCGGGGTGAACACATGGTCGACCTCACCCTGCGCATACACCGCGGCGCGGGTACGCTGGCCGGCAAACTGCAGCTCGATGCCTCGTGCCCCTTGCTTGAACACCAGCGAGCCGGACACCTGTGCCGCACCTTCACCCACAGCCAGGTGCAGGCTGCCGCCACGTTCGTACGTTAGCAGCGCCTTGGCATGCCCGCCGCCAAACTCAAACGCAAAGCGCCGCTGCACCACGCCGTGCGTGTGAAAGCCGTCGCGGCGGCTGAACGGGTCCGCAGCTTCGCTGGCGCGCTCATTGAGCAGCGTTTGCGCCACGGCAGCCGCAACGGCCAGCGGCAGGCCCACCGGCTCCTGGTGGAACAGCACGGCCTGCTCGCGCGGGATCAGCGCGGTATCGAGCTTGGCGCTGGCAAATGCATCGGTGCGCGCCACGCGGCGCAAAAACTGCACATTGGTGGCCAGGCCCACGATGTGGGTCTGCGCCAGGGCTTCATCGAGCCGCGCCAGCGCCTGCTCGCGCGTGTCGCCGTGCACGATGAGCTTGGCCACCATGGAGTCGTAAAACGGGCTGATCGCATCGCCCTGGCGCACGCCGGAATCGACGCGCACCGCGACACCTGTGTCGCTCACATTCGCGCGCTCGAAGGTCACGCACTCGGGCAGCGCATACACAGCGAGCGCGCCGGTGGCGGGCAGGAAATTGTTGTCGGGGTTTTCGGCGCAGATGCGGGCCTCGATGGCGTGGCCGGTGATGCGAAGGTCTTCCTGCTTGAGCGGCAGCGGCTCGCCAGAAGCCACGCGAAGCTGCCACTCCACCAGGTCCAGGCCGGTGATGGCCTCGGTCACGGGGTGCTCGACTTGCAAGCGGGTGTTCATCTCCATGAAGAAGAAGTCCATGCCGCGCTCGCTTTGCTCGACGATGAACTCCACCGTGCCTGCGCCCACATAGCCCACGGCTTGGGCAGCCGCCACTGCGG
>JBKCTS010000240.1:0-4311 GCA_046318695.1 Acidovorax sp. | reverse complement strand
TCCAACGCCATGCAGTCTTGTAGCCATCTACTCACCGTTCGGGCTGAGCCTGTCGAAGCCCTGCGCTGCGCTTCGACAGGCTCAGCGTGAACGGTTTTGGGCGTGGTCTCAGCGTGAGCGGTTGTGGGTGTGGTCTCAGCGTGAACGGCAGTGTGTGGCAGGGTCGCACCTTTGCACGCACGACGCGAACACCGTTGCGCTTCGTGAGATCCCCCGTCAGTCCCTGGCCTGCAGCCCCGCTGGCGGCGAAGGGTGCTGCAGTGATTGCACCAGTGCCCTGAACTCTGGCGCATTACGCAACACGCTGCCGCCCGCGGCAATCAGGTCGGTGACTTCATCCTGCGCGATGGAGAACGCCGTGGGCACCTGCAGCAGGCGGCGGCGGGCCACGTCGTCGGGGGCGTCGCGCAGGTTGACGGGGATCACATGGATTTGTGCGCCGGGCGCAAACACATCGGCGCCGCCCGCGTTGCCCGAGGCCAGCGCCTTGCGCCATTGGCGCGTGATGTCGCTCAGGAATTCCTGTGTTTCCTGCGTGGCGCGTGCGCCGGTACCGAACAGCAGCGCATCCACCACCTGCGCCATGTTGGGCACGCGGTCGCTCATCTCGATTTTTTCCGACGGATCGCGTTCGGCATTGACGGTGATGAGCACCAGCTTGCGGATGGTGCGGGGCGGGATGCCGACCTCGCTGAAGGTCTGGCGCAGGCCACCGCCTGCGAGTGCGCGGTCCAGCAGGCGCTGCACACCCAGGTTGTCGGCCAGCCCGCCATCGACCAGGTGGATGTAGGGCTTGCTCTTCGCGTCGGTGTAGGTCAACTCGTGCGCGCGATACAGGCGGGCGCGGTAGTCGGCCGATGCACCGGGCGCAAGCGAGTGCGAACGGGCCTGACGCGGGGGGCAGCGAGCGGCGTAGTTGCGCAACGTCATGGGGCTGAGCAGCAGCGGCACGGCCGACGATGACGCCACCGCAAAAGACAGCGGCACGGAGCGTATGTCCGAGCAGATCAGCGCGAACTGCTCCCGGGTAAATTCAAACCCCGAACCCAGCGACATGTCGGTGGCGGTGATGAACAGCTGCGGATGCATGGGGCGGCGCGCCACATCGCCGAAGGTCATGCCCTTGTACAACTCGTCCAGGCGCCGTGCCAGCAGGTGCGAACGGCCCAGCCACGGCGAGGACAGATCCAGCAAGTTGCCGGGGCGCAGGGCCTGGGTGATCAGGCTGTTCTGGAAGCTTTCGCGCAGAAACTCCTGCTCAAACCGCGGCAGGCCGTCGATGCCATGCGCTGCCAGATAGGCCGCGACGATGCTGCCGCCCGACACCCCACTGACCACATCGACGGCTTCGAGCAGGGTCGTGTCGGCGCCGTTCCAGTGGTAGCGCGTCTCCTGCATGGCGGTCAGCACACCAAAGCCGAAGGCCGCCGCGCGCGCGCCGCCGCCAGACAGCGTGATGGCCACCAGCATGCTCGGGTCGCGCTCGGACTTGCGCACGGGCAGGTTCTGTTCTTCGGGCGGCAGTGGCTCGTTGATCCACGGTTTGACAGTCGAGCAGCCCGCCAGCACCCCGGCGGCCAGCATGAGCGCGAGCGCCACCGCCATCCTCTGAAACCGCAAGCCTTGGGCCTTGAGCATCATGACTTCTCCAGATCAGCAACCCAGCAGGCCGGGCAGGTCGGCCATGCTGGCAAACACGTGGGCCGCGCCAGCCGCCAGCAGCGGCGCGCCGTCGCCCTGCGGGGCATAGGCAAACACGGTAGCGCCAGCCGCCACACCGGCCATCACGCCGGTCACGGTGTCTTCCACCACGGCGCAGCGGGTGGGGTGGGCCTGCAGAGCCTCGGCCGCGGCCAGGTACACATCGGGCGCGGGTTTGGTGGCGGGCATCTCGTGGCCGCTGAACACATGGCCCGCAAAGTACGGCGCCAGCCCCACCTTGGCCAGTTGCAGCTCAACCTTGTGGCGGTCGGCCCCCGAGGCGCAGGCAATGCGCCCGCCGTGATGCGCATGCACGCGCTCGATGGCGGGGTGGATATGGGCAATGGCGGTCAGCTCCTCGGCCAGACGGGCGTTGCGGCGGTCGTAGAACTCGGCCATCCAGGCATCGGTCAGCGGCATGCCGGTGTGGGCCTGGATGCGCGCGGCCTCGCTGCGCACCATTTTGCCGATGAAGATTTCCATGCACTGCGCCGGGCTGATGGGCCAGCCCGCTTCGTTGAGCATGGCGCACAACACGCCGTTGGTAATGGGCTCGCTGTCCACCAGCACACCATCGCAGTCAAACAAGATTGCATCAAATTTCATAGCAACAAAGTGTTTATGGCTGCGCGCAGGCTAGCAAATAAGTTAAGAAACCGGATCCATGTCGCCATCCACATACCACCACTGCCCGCCCTGGCGCGCAAAGCGGCTGGTCTCGTGCAGGCGCACGGCGCGGCCGCCCACGCGGTGGCGGGCCACGAACTCAACCGTGGCATGGTCGGCATCGATGACCACATGGCGACGTACCTGCAGCCCGAGCCATTGGGCCCGGGGCTCGAAGTCGAGTGTAGGGGGTCGGGTGGCGGGATGCCAGGTGGCCAGCAGAGAGTCGGCACGCTCGCACACAAAGGCGGTGTAGCGCGACCGCATGAGGCTTTCGGCATCGGGCGCGGGGGGCGCGCTGGCTCCGGGCGCGGCAATGTAGCGGCCACAGCAGGCAGCGTACGGCAGCGTGGCGCACGCCTTGCCTTTGCCGCCGCCAGGGGCTGCAGGCGCCAGGCGCCCGCACGGGCAGGGTTGGGTGGGCAGGGGGGCAGACATCTGGGCGGCTCCGTCAGCGAAAAGCACCCAAGAGCCTGTTGCTGGTCTTGCGCTCATGCCCACCGCGCATGAGGCGCAGGCCGTCCAGCCTCTTGCCGGTGACGTCGCGGGCGAGGTGGGCGTCTTCGGCTGCGGGCCCGTGGCAGGCCCTTGCCGGGTGGGCATCCCCCGGGGCGATGGCCCAGGCCGGCTGGCTGGCGACGAGCCACAAAGCCCCCGCGATACTTGCCTGGCGAAATGGGATGCGTTGCATGGATGGACGCGTACGGTGAGAGAGATGGGCCACAGGAGCCGACGGGCGCAGCCCGCCCATGAGGACGGTGGGGGATTTTCGCTCAGAGAACGGCCAGCGCAGCGGTGGGCCCTAAACTGATTTGGGTTCCCCGCCCTTATGGCATTGCTACCGCTGGCCATGCGATGTCCCGCCAGCCAACCCGCACCCACGATATGACTGCACTGAATGTTCTGGGCACGCCGCTCGTGCCGTGCTCATATGACCCATTGACGGGGTACTTGCGCGATGGATGCTGCAGCACCGATGCTCGCGACCTCGGCTCCCATGTCATCTGCGCACGGGTGACCCAGGCGTTTCTGGAGTTTTCGCTGGCACGGGGCAACGACCTGATGACCCCCAGGCCCGAATTCCGGTTTGCGGGGCTGCGGCCCAACCATCGGTGGTGTCTGTGTGCGCTGCGCTGGAAGGAAGCCTACGAGGCTGGCGTGGCACCGCCCGTCATTCTGGAATCCACCCATGCCCGCGCACTCGAATTCGTCACGCTGGGCCAGTTGCAAAGCGTGGGCTGAATGCCACGAAGCCGTACAAGGAGACCCGTTTCGCCTTGACTGCTGGAAATCCCTGATCGACACAAAGCCTCCACACCTATAATAAATTCGCATGGGGTGACAGCCCCGGAAAAGGAAGGAACGGATGCAACTGGTTCCTATTGACGAAGTAAAACACAAGCTGATTCCCGGCACTCCCCTTCCCTGGAACGTTCGCAACGCCCAGGGTACATTGCTGCTTGCCAAAGGCGCACCTCTGACGGACGATGCCATGGTGGAGGCAGTGCGCAACCGCGGCATGTTCGTCGATGCTTCCGACCTGGTCAGCACCCCGAGCAACGACGAAGAAGAACGCCAGCCCGAAAGTTTGGCGCACCGCTGGTTCGCACTGGGCGAACGCCTGGGCAGCCAGTTGCGGGCCGTCAACCAGCCCAACTTCTTGCAGCGAATCCAGGAGTCGGTCACCCAAATCATCTCGCTGGTCGATACGAACCCCGACGAGGTGATCTTCCTCACCGTGCGCCACGACCACACCCGGTTCAACGGCTACGGAGTGTCGCATTCGCTGCACGTCGCAACCCTGTGCGCTTTGCTCAGCCGGCAGATGCAGTGGGCGGACGACGGCCGCACCAGCCTGGTGGGCGCTGGCCTGACCATGAATCTGTCGATCCTCGACCTGCAGGGCACGCTGGCTTCCCGCGGCGGGCCGCCCACCCCCGCCGA
>JBKCTS010000239.1:0-2556 GCA_046318695.1 Acidovorax sp. | reverse complement strand
GGGGCGGCCCTTGCGCGGGGGCGCTGGCGTGGGCCGCGCCCGTTGCCGTCAACAGGGGGCAATCAGGCGAGGCTGGCCGGATCGAAGTTCGCGCCGCACAGGATCAGCGCCACCGTTTCCTGCGGCTGGGGCTGGTAGGCGCCCGTGTGCAGCGCGGCCAAGCCCAGCGCGGCGGCGGGTTCCACGGCCAGTTTCAGTTCTTGCCACAGCCAGATTTGCGCCGCGCGGATGGCGTCGTCGGGCAGCAGCAGCGCATCGTGCACATGGCGCTGGCTGATGTCCCAGCAGATGCTGCCGATCCGGCGCGCGCCCAGCGAGTCGGCGGCCAGACCGCCCACCTCCACATCGACCGGCTGGCCCGCAGCGCGGGCGGCGTGCAGGGTGGGCGCGCGCTCAGGCTCAAGCGCCACCACATGGGCGTGGCTTTGCACCCAGGCTGCCACGCCGCCGATCAGGCCGCCGCCGCCCACGCTCACGAGCACGCTGTCGGGCAGGCGGCCGCCCTGCTCTTGCATCTCCAGGGCCAGGGTGCCCGCGCCGGCCACCACCTCGGGCTGGTCGTAGGCGTGGGCCTGCAGAGCGCCGGTGGCTTTCTGGCGCGCAACACAGGCTTCCAATGCCTGCGAATAGGCAGCGCCCGTGACCACGACCTCGGCCCCCAGCGATCGCAGGCGCGCGCGCTTGGCCTCGGGCGACACCTCGGGCACAAACACCTCGCAGCGCACGCCCAGGGCCCGCGCGGCGGCCGCCATGGCAATGCCCGCGTTACCGCCTGAGGCGATGATCACGCCGCTGTCGGGCACCGGGTTGGCCAGCAGGCGGTAGAGCATGCCGCGGGCCTTGAAGCTGCCGCCCACCTGCGTTTGCTCCAGCTTGAGCCACACCTCGGCGCAATCCACCCCCAGTGCACGACCCGGCAGGCGCATGAGCGGCGTGGTGCGCAGAAAATCAGGGCGGGTGCCCAGCTGCTGGCGTGCGGTGGAAATGGCGGCGCGATCAATCATGCGGGGGCTCGGCAGGGACACAATGACGGGCAGTGTAGAGGGGTTGGCATGGCGCAAAACGGGGCGCAGCGCCTGAACGTACCCCGCTGCGCTGAATACCCAGCCCGGGAGCCCGTCGGACCTGGAGCATCGAAAGCGAGAATGGGCGAGAGCGAGGACCGTTTTTTCCGAATGTGCAGCCCCATCGCTGAGCAATGGGGGCAAAAAGGCGGTAAACAATGGACCGCTGCGGTCAATTGGCAGCCGACGACTTCCAGGACCGACAGGTTGCCGGGCAAGCCGATCACCCGGGATGGCTGTTGCAGGCGGTCGCAGGTGCGGGTCGGCAATTCAGGAGGAACCATGTTCTTTGTGTTTGGACCTTCGGGCCAGATGTTCCGCGGTGGGCCGGAAAACCTGGCGCGCATCTCGGCCGTGCGCCGCGTGGAACGGCCGCAGGCCCTGCGCACCCGCCCCATGGATGCGGACGCTGATACGCCCGGCTTGACAGCCGGCCTGCCAGCAACCCCGGCCACGCCCCGCCCCCCCACGGCCACGAATCTGCGCATGCAGGACGCCGTGAACGCCTACGCCCAGACCGAGCATGGCCCGCCGCCAGCGCGCCAGCCGCTGACCCTGGTGAGCGACGTGATGACCGTGGGCGGGTTGAGCGTGCCGCCCGATGCCCTGGTCAACAACGCCTGGCAGACGCTGGCCGAGCACCATGTGGCGCAGGCCCCCGTGGTGGATGCGCTGGGGCGCGTGATCGGGCTGCTGCTGCGCGCCGACATGGCACCACTGGACCTGCTGCCCGAGCCGGGCGCGATCAAACAGGCGATCGAGCTCGCCCGTCGCCCGGTGTCTGAAGTCATGCTGAGCCCCGTGCCCACCGTGTCCGCAGACGCCGCGCTGCGCAGGGTCGCGGCGGTGCTGCTGGATACCGGCCTGCCCGGCCTGCCCGTGACGGACGAGGCGGGCGTGCTGGCGGGCTTCATCTCGCGCACCGACATCCTGCGCGCGGTGGCAGCCGACCCGCCGCTGGACCTGTGGAGCGGGCCCGCCGTCGCGCTGTAGGCCGCACACCCGGGTTAGTGCTCAAAATCCGAATCAAATTGGGCGGTTACGCACGTCGCGCCTATACGATTAGCTATTTTTTTAATAGCAACGCACGCAGAGGGCGTTGGCGACGATCGCGGGCGCACCGGGCAGGCCGCAGCGGGCCAAAACAATGAAGTCCGGGCGAGTTCAGTGCGCGCCGGGGCCCGTCTCGGGCGTGCGCTGGCGGATCTCCAGGCCCGTGGCCGCGTCGATCTTGAGCCCCTTGGGCAGCGGGAACTTGATGGTTTCCTGAATGCCCGACATGGTGCGCACCGACACGGCACCCAGCCGCTTGATGCGGTCGATCACCTGCGTGACCAGGACTTCCGGGGCCGATGCGCCTGCCGTCAAACCCACCCGCGCCGCGCCGCCGAACCACTCGGCGCGCAACTCGTCGGCGCTGTCGACCATGTAGGCCGTGGTGCCCAGCTTGGCGGCCAGTTCACGCAGACGGGTGCTGTTGGAGCTGGTGGGG
>JBKCTS010000238.1:0-3280 GCA_046318695.1 Acidovorax sp. | reverse complement strand
CCTTTGAGGCGCTTGGCCCTCGCTACGTAATCCCCTACCAGGCAGCGCCCATCGATGCCGCCGCTGTTTTTGGCAGGCATGCGCCGCTGATCCTGGAGATCGGGTTTGGCATGGGCGAGGCCACCGCCCACGTTGCCAGCGTGCGCCCGGATGAAAATTTCCTGTGTTGCGAGGTCCATGAGCCCGGCGTGGGCGCGTTGCTCAAGCGCATCGGAGAACAGGGCCTCACGAATATCCGTATACTGAAGCACGATGCGGTTGAGGTCTTAGATTTCATGCTGCCCATAACAAGCCTTCATGGCGTACACATCTTTTTCCCCGACCCGTGGCACAAGTCTCGGCACAACAAGCGCCGCCTCATCCAGGCTCCGCTGGTGGCCAAGCTGGCAGCGCGACTCAAGCCCGGCGGCTATATTCATTGCGCCACCGACTGGGAGCCTTACGCCCAGCAAATGCTTCAAGTGCTGAGCGCCGAGCCTGGCCTGCACAATACCGCCGATGACTTTGCACCCCAGCCCGAATACCGGCCACGCACCAAGTTTGAAAATCGGGGCCTTCGTCTCGGGCATGGGGTTTGGGACCTGATTTTTGTGCGTTCGGCCTGACATCGATATGCGCCCGCAGCCTGACCTAATACTTCCATGAAGCCCATCCTTCAAAACTTGGTCGAGATGACCGGCCACCGCGACCATATCCGGCTGGAGATTTCGGTACTCTCGACGCTGCAAAAACTCAGCGGCATCATCGAGATCCGGGCGCTGGAACTGTTTACCGATGGCGGTCAGCCTCACGTGCGACCCCGCACGTGGGTAGAAAACGGTCAACTGACGTCCACGGACTCTGAGGCGGCAGCCGACCCGCGCCGTCAGCCCCTTGAGCACTACCCTGCTCTGCGAGAGTGCATTGAACATCATGGTGACAGCGCACTGGATTCCCCACGCAAAGGGCGCTACGTGCTCTGGCTACCCGTCTGGATGCACGAAAAAGTGCATACCTGCCTGGAAATCACTCAGTCCAGGCCGTTTTCCGCACACAAGCTCGATGTGCTCAAAGGCGTGTTCCACGTTTACCAGAACTACCAAAGCCTGCTGGACTACAGCGAACGCGATGCGCTGACCGGGCTGTTCAACCGCAAGACGTTTGACGAGCAGTTTTCTCGCCACACCGCCATGCAGGGGATGCCGAGCCAGACGGGCGAGGCCGTGGAGGCGATGGCAACCGAAGAACTCTCGCCCGGCGACGAGCCGATCGAGCAATGGTTGGCCGTGGTGGACATCGACCACTTCAAGCAGGTCAACGACCGGTTTGGCCACCTCTCTGGCGATGAGGTGCTGATCCTGATTGCGAACATTCTTCGCAGTTCGTTCCGCAGCCACGACCGCATCTTCCGGTTCGGTGGCGAGGAATTCGTGGTGCTGCTGCGCTCCACAACCCTGAGCACGGCGCACAAGGTTTTCAACCGGTTCCGCATGACGGTGCAGGAGTATTCATTCCCGCAGGTAGGCCAGGTCACCGTGAGCCTTGGATTCGTGAGCACTAGCAAGGGCGCGCCGGTTGAAATCCTGGGCCAGGCGGACCAGGCCCTTTACTACGCCAAGGAACACGGGCGTAACCAGGTCTGTTACTACGACGAGCTGATTGCCAGCGGCCAGTTGGCCGCCAAGGTGGTCGGCAACGACGACGTCGAGCTTTTTTAGGGCTGGAGACAGAGCTCCCCAGCCCCTAGCTTGCTGCCCGACAGCGCCTCAGCGCAATTCGAGCATTGCAACCACCCATGGCAGCACGGAGGCCAGCGCCTTCGGGAGCCTCGACCCATCGGTGCCGCCAGCCATGGCCATGTCGGCCTTCCCGCCCCCCTTGCCGCCCACCTGCTGGGCCACAAAGTTCACCAGCTCGCCCGCCTTGACGCGGCCCATGATGTCGGCGGTCACACCGGCAGCGAGCTGGACCTTGTTGCCATCCACAGCCGCCAGCACGATGACAGCGGTCTTGAGCTTGTCCTTGAGCTTGTCCATGGTGTCTCGAAGCATTTTTGCGTCGGCGCCCGGCAGCTCGGCAGCCAGGACCTTGACGCCATCGGCTTCCACCGCCTGCGTCACCAGTTCATCGCCCTGACTGGATGCCAGCTTGCCCTTGAGGGCAGCCAATTCCTTTTCCAGCGCGCGCGCACCTTCCAGGGTTTGGCCAATGCGGGCGTTGAGCTCGGCAACGGGTGCCTTGAGCAGTCCAGCAGCGTGGCTCACCGTGTCTTCCAACTGCTGCAGGTAGGCCAGCGCGTTGGTACCCGTCACCGCCTCGATGCGGCGCACACCGGCGGCCACGCCGCCCTCGCTCACCACCTTGAACAGGCCGATGTCGCCCGTGCGCTGCACGTGGGTGCCACCGCAGAGCTCACGGCTGGTACCGATATCGAGCACGCGCACGGTGTCGCCGTATTTCTCGCCAAACAGCATGACCGCACCGGTTTTCTGGGCGGACTCAATGTCCATCACACGCGCCTGCGTGGCCTGGTTATCCAGGATCTCGCTATTGACCCGGCGCTCGATCTCGCGGATCTCGGCAGCCGTCACCGCCGCGTTGTGCGTGAAGTCAAAGCGTGTGCGGTCGGCGTTGACCAGGCTGCCTTTTTGCTGCACATGGCTGCCCAGCACTTCGCGCAGCGCCTTGTGCATGATGTGCGTGACCGAGTGGTTGCGCACGGTGGCGGCCCGCACGGCCGTGTTCACCTGGGCCTGCACGGTGTCGCCCACATTGAGCGTGCCTTGCGCCAGGGTGCCGTGGTGGCCAAACACGTCGGCCTTGATCTTCAAGGTGTCGTCCACCGCAAAGCGGGCCGAGCCGCTGGTGATGACGCCCTCGTCACCGACCTGGCCGCCGCTTTCGGCATAAAACGGGGTGCTATCGAGCACCACCACGCCGCTTTGGCCACTATTGAGGGCTGCCACGCTTTTCCCGTCGAGATAGATTGCTACGATTTTTGCAGCATGGGCCAGTTGCTCGTAGCCTGTGAACAGGTTGGAAGCGCCCGAATATTCGAGCGCCTTGTCCATCTTGAACTTGCCCGCCGCGCGGGCCTGGGCCTTCTGCTTTTCCATGGCCGAACGGAAACCGGACTCATCGACCTGCACATCGCGCTCACGGCAGACATCGTTGGTCATGTCCAGCGGAAATCCGTAGGTGTCGTGCAGCTTGAAGGCAACGTCGCCCGAAAGCACGATGGCGCCGCCCTCCAGGGCCGCATCCAGAATCTCCATGCCGTTGGCCAGTGTCTCAAAAAAGC
>JBKCTS010000237.1:0-30448 GCA_046318695.1 Acidovorax sp. | reverse complement strand
AACACCAGCCGCAAACGGCCCAGATCCAGGCCCAGGCTCAGGGCGCCATCCTCACCCAGGGCCAGGGCATCCAGCACCCTGGCCATGCGCCAGGCCAAGGGCAAGGCCACCAGCAACCCCGCCGCCAGCCAACCCACGCTGGCCCACCCCAGATAGGCCGTGCTGCCCAGGAGGAACCCCTGACGGGCGCGCAGGGCCTCAGGAAAGGCCGAGGTCAGCAGGTCGCCCACGGCCATCAGCATCACGCCCACCACCACGCCGGCCAGTAGCAGGCGGGGCGTGTGGCGGGCCCCACGCGCCAGCGACAGCGTCAGCGCCATCCCCAACAGCGCGCCGGCAAAAGCGGCCGCGACGATGCCGGCGTCAGCCAGCGCGCGCAGCACACCCGAAGCCGCCACGGCGGCCGTGGCCGCGCCCACAGGGGCCTGCGCCGTCATCATCAAGGTGGCGGCCAGCACCGCCACCTCTGCCACTGACGAGCCGGCCGCCGTGCCCAGGAGGTACGGGTCGGCCAAGGGGTTGCGGAACAGGCCTTGGGCGATGGCGCCGGCCAGGCCCAGCAAGGCACCCACCAGACCGGCACCCAGCGTGCGCGGCAGGCGGATCTCCAGCAAGATGGTCCGCAGGCCTTCATCGGTGGCCCAGCCGTGCGGCCAGGCGAACCCCTCGCTGCCCGCCGCCAGCCCGGCGGCCGTCGCCATGACCCACAGCAGGGTCAGCACCCAGACTGCCAGGCGACGGTTTCGGCGCTCGGACTCGGGCATGGCGGGCCTCAGTTCCCGGGAGCGGCCACGCCGGACGTGGGCGCGGCAGGCGGCGTCGAGGTGAGCGGTGGCAGCGCGGCCAGACAGGTGGCCATCGCCCTCGCGGCCTCGCCCATGCGCGGCCCGGGCCGGATCAGCAGTTCGTAGGTGGCCTCGTCAAAGCCACAGACCTGCCCCCCGCGCAGCGCCGGCAGGCGGCCCCAGCCGGGCCGCGTGGCCATCTGCGCAGCATGGCGACGCGCCATGATGATCACCTCCGGCTGCGCCTGGACCACGAACTCCGGGCTGACACGGGGAAAAGGGCCCAAGGCGGCCGGCGCAATGTTGCGCAGGTGCAGCCGCTGCAGCGTCTGCCCGACGAATGAGGCCTCGCCAGCAGCGTACGGGGTGGTATCCGCCTCGAAGTAGACCCGCCGACCGCGCAGTGCCGCGGGCACCTGCACCGCGGCTGCCGCGATGTCGGCCTCCACCGCCTGCCAGGCGCTCTGCGCCGCCTGCTCCGCCCCGAACAGCTGCCCCAATCGCAGCAAGGTGGCGCGCACCTGTTCATGGCGGTCGGAATCGAAGCGCAGCACTTTCAGGCCCAGCGACTCCAGCCTCGCCAGGGCCCGGGTGGACGACGCCGCCAGCACGACGTCGGGACGCAGCGCCACGATGCGCTCGACCACCGCATCGTCCAGCCCCCCCAGCTTGGGCAGCGCCGCCACTCGCACCGGCCAGTTCGAGTAGCGATCCGTGCCGACAATCCGGTCGCACGCCCCGACCGCACACACCGCCTCCGTCAAGCTGGGCAGCAGGGTGACCACGCGTTGTGGCGATGATTCAAAGCGGTGCTCGACAGCGCGGTCGTCCCGCACGGTCAAGGGATGGGCACCCACGGCGCAAATCAAGGCCAGAAGTCCCAAGCCCGTGAGAACCCGCTTGAACCGACCGCTGAAAAGCAACAGGCCCGGGGGCCCGTCCGCAAGCCACAGGTGCTGCGGCGCCTGGCGAAAGCAGACCTCAGCCAATACCCGGGACGTCTCAGAGCGGTGCCGCATGCCTCAGCACCAGCCAGACCTGCCGGCCCAGGCCCTGATAGTCCCGCGCCGGCTGCAGGTCGCGGTCGGTCGCATTCAGCAGTTTGGTCTGCAGTGTCCAATGACGGTTCAAGCGCCACTGCCCTGACAGGTCCAACGTGGTTTCCGAGGGCAGCACCACGCCGCCATCCGGACGGGCCCCAAGATGCAGCAGATGGGCACCCCAAGTCCAGTCACCTCGGCGCCACTCGGCGCTCCAATGCGATTGCTGGGCCGCGCGCCTGTCGAGGCGTTGGCCCGTGACATCGTCCCGGGCTTTGACGAACTCGAGACGGGCCTTGAGCCCCAACGCGCCCTGCTGGTGCTGCAGCGCCAGCGAGGCACCCTGCAGCGTGGCCTGGGCGATGTTGCGCGCACATCCGTAGGCGTAGGCCGGATCGTTGGGACAGCGCGTGGCATCGGCCTCGTATCCGATCAGGTCCACCACGCGGTTGCGGTAGACCGTCAGCGCCGCAGAGGCTGCCCCGCCACGCCAGTCCAGTCCGGCCTCCAGACTTCGGCCGCGCTCCGGGCTGAGCGTGGTCACACCATAGCCCGGGTAGTACAGCTCGTTGAAGCTCGGCACGCGGAAGGTCGTGCCCGCCAAGGCGCGCAAGCGCCACCCGCCCGACAAGGCTCGCGTGAGCCCGGCGCGACCTGTGGTCACCGGGCCTGCGTCCAACGGGTCGTCGCGGCGCACATCAGCCTGCCAGGACCAGCCGCCCTGCCGCCCGGCCAGGGCCAGCACAGCGGCAAGATGACGACGGTGCGGGTCGGATGCGAAGTCGCTGGCCTGAGCCGCCTCGTCCAGACGCTCCAGCGCCACGGTGGCATCGACTTCGGCCGACAGGCGGTGGCTCACCTGTGCCGACTGCTGCTGCCGTACCGTCCTGTAGCGGTAGAGGACCTGGCCGCCCGTGGTCAGATCGTCCACGCTGCGGGAGACTCGAGCAGAAGCGCTGACGCCGGGGCGCCACACTCCCTGCCAGTCCAGCGCTGCCACATCGGTTTTCAGACGATTGCGAAAGTCGCCACTGTTGTCTGCGACAAAGTTGGGCGGCAGATAGTCGCTGCCGTCGTACTGGGCATTCAAACGTGAGCGCATCAGGCTCAGGCCGATGCGATGACCGGTTACGGGGGCCAGGCCCACTCGAGCCTGCCCAGTGCTCAAGGCATAGCCATCGGTGTCGGGGTGGTAGTTGCCGAAGCGGTCGCCAGGGCGAATGGCCGATATGCCGCGACTTTGCTCGTGTCCGGCGGTGGCAGCCATCTCCCACGGGCCGCTGCGAGCGCCGACATTGACTGTGGCCTGGCGACTGCCGTATCCCCCAGCGCCCACGGAAGCCTCGATCGCAGGCTGCGTCGGTGCCTGACGGGTGAACACCTGCACGACCCCGCCCACCGCGTCAGCACCGTACAAGCTGGAGGCCGGACCCCTCAGCACCTCGATGCGCTCGACCTGCGCCAGACTCAAGCCGTCAATTTGCGCGAAACCCAAGGTAGCCGAGCCGATGCGCACACCATCGACCAGGACGATGGTGTTGACCGCTGCGGCACCGCGCAGCAACGCTCCCGTGCTTTGGCCGGGGCCTCCGTTACGCGACAACTGCACACCGGCCTCCCGCCGCAAGAGGTCGGCAAGAGAGTCGGCGGTGGAGGCCTGAATATCCGCACGGTCGATCACCACCACATCGGCGGCCAGAAGCTCCAGGGTCATGGGAAGGCGGGCACCGGTCACGACCAGTCGCACATCGGGCACGCCGGGCGACAGGCTGGTGGGTGGGGCCCCGAGCGACACGGGCTGGGCGCTCGCCAGGCCGCAGGCAGCAGACCCGATCAACATCAGCCTGGCCGCGGCCAGCAAGGGAGAGACAGCAGGAACAGAGGAACAGCCCGTCGACCGGGCCACCCTGGTGAAAGCCAAATGCATTGCAAAGCACTCCAGCCGCACACCCCGTGCGGCCCAGGTGGACACCTGGCTGAAGCAGCGAATGCCGGTTGTGCCGGCGCAGGTGCGACACCGCCTTCGCCGTGCACACGCTCACGCCAGACGCCGCCCTCCGCGACCTCAGCCACCCGTGCATCAGGCCGGTATCCGGGCTCGCGAGTGCCGGGCTCTTCCTTGCGAAAGAGACCCGAAGCGCGCGACGCCTTCCCAGGCATGTGAGGGCCCAGTGGCTGCGTTGTCGCGCGCTCCTCGCTGACCGTTGCGGGGGCAGCGCCGGAATCGTCGGGTCTGGCACATGACCTCATGTGCAGACCCCACCCACCGGCTTCCCGTTTAACCCACCGCTGCGAGCGCAGCAGCAGGCACCTGGTGCAAGCGTCGCGATGGTAGCGCCCCAAACTTTCACCTGGGCTGACGACCTTGCAACGGGCCCGCTTCGGCGCAAGCGCACAAGACCCGGCCGGTATACTTTGGCTTTCCCACTGGGCAGTCGCCGGCGCGTTCTCCGCCTCCCGGCCTGCCACCCAGAATGACCAAGTTCGTCTTCGTCACCGGCGGCGTGGTGTCCTCCCTCGGAAAGGGCATCGCCGCCGCGTCCCTGGCCGCGATCCTGGAGTCCCGCGGCCTCAAGGTCACCCTCGTCAAGCTCGACCCCTACCTCAACGTGGACCCGGGGACGATGAGCCCCTTCCAGCACGGCGAGGTTTTCGTCACCGACGACGGTGCCGAAACCGATCTGGATCTCGGCCACTACGAGCGCTTCATCACCACGCGGATGAAGCGCACCAACAACTTCACCACCGGCCAGATCTACAAGAGCGTGCTCGAAAAAGAGCGGCGCGGTGACTATCTCGGAAAGACGGTGCAGGTGATTCCGCACGTCACCAACGAGATCCAGGAGTTCGTCAAGCGCGGCGCCACCGATGTGGACGTGGCCATCGTGGAAATCGGGGGTACGGTGGGCGACATTGAGTCCCTGCCCTTCCTGGAAGCCGTGCGGCAGTTGAGCCTGAAGCTGGGGCCCACCAACACGGCCTTCGTGCACCTGACCTACGTGCCATGGATCGCGGCCGCCGGCGAACTCAAGACCAAGCCCACGCAGCACACCGTGCAGAAGTTGCGCGAGATCGGCATCCAGCCCGACGCGCTGCTGTGCCGTGCCGACCGCCGCATTCCCGACGACGAGCGCGAGAAGATCAGCCTGTTCACGAACGTGGCGCTGCACGGCGTGATCTCGATGTGGGACGTGGACACCATCTACAAGGTGCCCCGCATGCTGCACGAGCAAGGGCTGGACGAGCTCATCTGCATGAAGTTGCAGTTGCTCACCAAGCCAGCGGAGCTCAAACGCTGGGACTCGCTCGTGCACGAGGTGGGGCACCCGGGCGCCAGTGTGAAGATCGCCATGTGCGGCAAGTACACCGATCTCTCGGACTCGTACAAGTCGCTCAACGAGGCGCTGCGCCACGCCGGCATCCACAACCACGCCCGCGTGGACCTCGAGTACGTGGACGCCGAGACGCTGACCCCTGGCAACGTGGCACAACTGGAGCGCTTTGACGCCATCCTCGTGCCCGGCGGCTTCGGCAAGCGCGGCATCGAGGGCAAGATCTGCGCGGTGCGGTTCGCGCGCGAGCACAAGATTCCCTACCTGGGCATCTGCCTGGGCATGCAGGTCGCCACCATCGAATACGCCCGGCACGTGGCCGGTCTGGCGGGCGCCAACTCCACCGAATTCGAGCCCGAAACCCCGCACCCGGTGATCGCGCTCATCGACGAGTGGCAAGACCGCGACGGCTCGATCCAGAAGCGCGACGCCAACTCCGACCTGGGCGGCACGATGCGCCTGGGCGCCCAGAGTTCCGACGTGAAGCCCGGCACCCTGGCCCACGAAATCTACGGCCCCGTCGTCACCGAACGGCATCGCCACCGCTATGAGGCCAACGTGCATTACCTGGACCGGCTGCAGCAGTCCGGCTTGGTGATCTCTGCCTTGACCCAGCGGGAGAAGCTCACCGAGATGGTGGAACTGCCTCGCGAGGTGCACCCCTGGTTCGTCGGGGTGCAGTTCCACCCGGAATTCAAGAGCACGCCCTGGGGCGGCCACCCGCTGTTCAGCAGTTTCGTCAAGGCCGCGCTGGACCACCAAGGTTCAGCGCAGGCGGCGGTGGCACCCGCGGCAGCGGCCTGAGGGGAGGCCGCGGGCATGCAACTGTGTGGTGTTGAGGTCGGCATCGACCGGCCCTTCTTTCTCATCGCCGGCACCTGCTCCATCGAGGGCCTGGACATGTCGCTGGAGGTTGCCGGCCGCCTGCAGGAGGCCTGCGCCCCTCTGGGCATCCCGCTGATCTACAAGGGCTCTTTCGACAAGGCCAACCGGTCCTCGGGCGCCAGCAAGCGCGGCGTCGGGCTGGACGCCGGACTGAAGATCCTGGATGAAGTGCGCCGCCAGACCGGCCTGCCCATCCTCACTGACGTGCACGACGAGTCCCAGGTGGCCGAGGTGGCCAGCGTGGTCGACGTGCTTCAGACCCCCGCCTTCCTGTGCCGCCAGACGGACTTCATCCGCGCTGTGGCGCAAAGCGGCAAACCGGTGAACATCAAAAAGGGGCAGTTCCTGGCGCCCTGGGACATGAAAAACGTCATTGACAAGGCGCGCGACGCTGCGCGGGAAGCGGGCCTGTCGGAAGACCGGTTCCTGGCCTGCGAGCGCGGCGTGAGCTTTGGCTATAACAACCTGGTCGCCGACATGACGAGCCTGGCTGAGATGCGCAAGTCGGGCGCGCCGGTGGTCTTTGACGTGACCCACTCGGTGCAAAAGCCCGGTGGCCTGGGCGCCGTGAGCGGTGGCGCGCGTGACATGGTGCCCGTGCTGGCCCGCGCGGGTGTGGCAGCGGGCGTGGCGGGGCTTTTCATGGAAACCCATCCACGGCCAGCCGAGGCCTGGTCGGACGGGCCCAACGCCGTACCCCTGAGGCACATGAAGGCGCTGCTGGAAACCCTGGTGGCCCTGGACGGCATCACCAAGCAAAGCGGATTCCTTGAAAACAACTTTGGAGCCTGAGAACATGAGCAGTGGTTACGTCATCGCATCGGTTACCGTCACCAACCCCACGCAGTACGACGAATACCGCAAGTGGAGTACGCTGGCCATGCAGGCCCATGGCGCCGAAGTGTGCGTGCGCGGCGGAAAAGTCGAAGTGCTGGAAGGGGACTGGAACCCTGGGCGCACCGTGATCCTGAAGTTTCCGAGCTTTGAGGCCGCCCGCGCCTTCTACGACACCCCTGAATACCAAAAAGCCAAGGCAGCACGCGAGGGCGCGGCCATCATGCGGATGGTGTGCGTCGAAGGCGTCTGACAGACTGTCGGTTCGTACCCGGTTCGTACCCACCCGCCAAATTACTATCAAATCGGTAGCATACAATGAAGACAGTCGCGCCACCGAATGAAGTTTTAGCCTAGAGAAACCCGTCCATCTGGATGAATTCCAAAACCCTGAAGGAAAACCATGAGTGCCATTGTTGACATCGTAGGCCGCGAAGTGCTGGACAGCCGCGGCAACCCCACCGTCGAATGCGACGTGCTGCTGGAATCGGGCGTGATGGGCCGCGCTGCGGTGCCCTCGGGCGCATCGACCGGCAGCCGCGAAGCCATCGAGATGCGCGACGGCGACAAGAGCCGCTACCTGGGCAAGGGCGTGCTCAAGGCGGTCGAGCACATCAACACCGACATCTCCGAAGCCGTGCTGGGCCTGGACGCCTCCGAGCAGGCCTTCCTGGACAAGACCCTCATCGACCTCGATGGCACCGAGAACAAGAGCCGCCTGGGCGCTAACGCCATGCTGGCTGTATCGATGGCCGTGGCACGCGCAGCGGCCGAAGAATCCGGCCTGCCGCTGTACCGCTACCTGGGCGGCATGGGCAGTGTGCAGTTGCCCGTGCCCATGATGAACGTGATCAACGGCGGCGCACATGCCAACAACAGCCTGGACCTGCAGGAATTCATGATCATCCCCCTGGGCGCGCCAACCTTCCGCGAAGCCATGCGCTGGGGCGCCGAGGTGTTCCACGCCTTGAAGAAGATCATCCACGACAAGGGCATGAGCACCGCCGTGGGCGACGAGGGCGGCTTTGCCCCCAGCGTGGAAAACCACGAAGCTGCGATCCAGCTGATCCTGCAGGCGATTGATGCCGCCGGCTACACGGCTGGCGAGCAGATCGCCCTGGGCCTGGATTGCGCGGCCAGCGAGTTCTACAAAGACGGCATGTACGTGCTGGAAGGTGAAGGCGGCATCAAGCTGTCGGCCCAGCAGTGGACCGACATGCTCGCCACCTGGGTCGACAAGTACCCCATCATCAGCATCGAAGACGGCATGCACGAAGGCGACTGGGATGGCTGGAAGATCCTGACCGAGCGCCTGGGCGACAAGGTGCAACTGGTCGGCGATGACCTGTTCGTGACCAACACCAAGATCCTGAAAGAAGGTATCGACAAGCGCATAGCCAACTCGATCCTCATCAAGATCAACCAGATCGGCACCCTGACGGAAACGTTCGCCGCGATCGAGATGGCCAAGCGCGCCGGCTACACGGCCGTGATCTCGCACCGCTCGGGCGAGACCGAAGACAGCACCATCGCCGACATCGCGGTGGGCACCAATGCGGGCCAGATCAAGACCGGCTCGCTGTCGCGCTCCGACCGTATGGCCAAGTACAACCAGTTGTTGCGCATCGAGGAAGACCTGGGTGACATCGCGCACTACCCAGGCCGCGCGGCGTTCTACAACCTGCGCTGAACCCTGCCCTGTGGCTTGCGCTACCCGCTGCCCGGCCCTCCTGGTCTTGCCTGACCGGGATCGCCGTGCTGCGGTAGCGCGCGACCACTGCTCCCATCTCCCAGCGGGCTGCTGACGATGGCATCGCGTGTGGTTCCGGTGGTGTTGCTGGCCCTGCTGGCGGCGCTGCAGGGCCAGTTGTGGCTGGGGCGCGGCAGCGCGCCGCGCGTCAACGAGATGCAGCGCCAGATTGATGGGCAAAAGGCGGCGAACGATCGGGCGCGCCAGGTCAACGCACGCCTGAGCTCCGAGGTGCAGGATCTCAAGGAAGGGCTGGACATGGTCGAGGAGAAGGCCCGCAGCGAGCTGGGCATGGTCAAGCCCAACGAGATGTATGTCCAGTTCACCCCACGCTGACTGACGTGCCCGCGCCCGAGGGCCTGCAGGCGCTGCCGGGCCTCCCCGCCAACACCCCGCCTCTGCCAGCGCCTGCGCCTTCGCCCATGGTGGTGGCCCTCACTGGCGCGCCCGGCACCGGCGTGGCCGAACTGGCGGCTGCGCTTGGCACGCGGCTGGACGCTTGCGTGCGCATCCTTGTCTTGCAGCATTCGGATCTGGTGGCACTTGAGCCGGTGGCAGCGCGTTGCAATGCAGCGCGCCTCACGGCCGCCGCCCCCGCCCAAAACAACAACCCCTGCGCCGCGCCCACCGCCGACCTGATCTTGCTGACCGGGCTGGATGTTGAATGCGCGCCGCACAGCCGGGCGCTGCAAGAGGCGGCCGATGCCGAGCTTCGTGCCGGACTGGCGCACGGGGGCCTGGACTACCGGGTCGTTTACGGCAACGCCGAGCAGCGAATCACCCAAGCGCTACGCGCTATCAAAAGCATTGCAAACCATGCCCAACTGGCGGGCGCAATTGGCCGTTTTGATGCCGAAAAAGCCCAAACCCAACCAGACATGCGTCGCCCGCGCCCGGCGTGGTCGTGCGAGAAGTGCAGCGACCCAGAGTGCGAGCACACGCTCTTCACGTCGCTCGTGGGTCGATCGGGCAGCACCACATCAAAATCCAATCCCACCTGACGCCAGCCCGCTGGCGGCGCTTCAACCCCGCTCTGCAAAGCTGCGTTTGACTGCCCTGAGACGCGGCACGACCTGGCTGGAGTGATTCAAGCGCTACGGCGGCGCCCTACTCGGGCGGCTACTGGATGTTCGTCGGCCCGGGCGGCTGGCTTACCGCCGGGGACACAAAAATCTGCGCCGCATCGACCGCATCAAAGCGGTATTGCTGGCCGCAAAACTCGCACCCCACCTCGATGTCCGGGCGTTCGGCGAGGATGCTCTGGGCTTCCTCGGCACCCAGACCGCGCAGCATGTTGCTCACGCGTTCACGGCTGCAGGTGCAGGCAAAGCGTGGGCCGCTGGCGCCCTGCAGCGGCTCAAAGCGCAGCACCTTCTCTTCCCAGAACAGACGGCGCAGGATGGTGTCCACATCCAGCGTCAGCAGCTCTTCGCGGCTCAGGCTCGACGCCAGGTGGGCGATGCGGTTGTAATCCTCGTTGCGGCCGATCTGGTCCTCGTTTTCGCGGTGCGACAGGCTGGCGGCCAGATTGCCCTCGCCCTTGACGGGCATGCGCTGGATCAGCAGACCCGCCGCGATCTGGTCGTTGGCCGCCAGCACCAGCACGGTGTCGAGCTGCTCGGACTGCAGCATGTAGTGCTGCAGCACGTCGGACAGGCGGTCCAGCTTTTCGCCCCGGTCGCCATGCAGTGGCACCACGCCCTGGTAGGGCTGCTGGCCAGGGTGGCGGTCCTTGGGGTCGAGCGTGATGGCGCAACGCCCGCCCCCGCCCGCATTCACCATGCTGCTCAGCCGGGCCCCAGCGGCCACTTCACTGTGGAAGGTGGCGGTGGCGCGCAGGCTCAGGTCCGACTGCACCTCGGCCACCGCCAGCTTGACGGGCCCATCGCCAAACACCTGCAGCACCAGCGCGCCATTGAACTTGATGTTGGACTGCATCAGCACACCGGCCGCCGCCATCTCGCCCAGCAGCTCCCGCACGGGGGCCGGGTAAGCGCCGGTGGACGTGTTGCTGGCGCGTCGGCGCAGGATGTCGGTCCAGGCGTCGGTCAGGCGCACGATCATGCCGCGCACTGGCAGCCCGTCAAAGAGAAACTTGTGGAGTTCAGACACGCAGGGGGTTTCCGGGAAATACGACCGTCAGCCGGTTTTGCGCAGGCCACTCTTGAAGCGGCGCGCGTTGTCAATATAGTGCTGCGCGCTTGCGCGCAGCCCTTCGATCTGCTCGGGCGTGAGCGCGCGCACGGCCTTGGCCGGGCTGCCGATGATCATCGATCCATCCGGGAATTCCTTGCCCTCGGTGACCAGCGCACCCGCGCCCACCAGGCAATTCTTGCCAATGCGGGCACCGTTGAGCACCACGGCACCGATACCAATCAACGACTCATCGCCAATGGTGCAGCCGTGCAACATGACCTGGTGGCCGACCGTGACGCGCTCGCCCACGACCAGCGGCTTGCCGACATCGGCATGCAGCACGCTGGCGTCCTGGATATTGGAGCCAGCACCGATGGTGATGCTTTCGGTATCGCCACGCACCACCGTGCCAAACCACACGCTGGCATCGTCGCCCAGCACCACGCGGCCCATCACCTGGGCGCTGTCGGCCACCCACGCGCTGGGCGCCACCCGTGGCCCCACGCCGTCCAGTTCATAAATCGCCATCACCACCCCTTTCAGCGCAGATCCAATGCTTAACTACGCAGACGCGCCCACAGCCCCATCCGACCCGGCTGACAGCCAGCCCCACCGCCGAAACCACCTAGAATTGTAAAGATGGAGCTTCGCCACCATGCCTTGCAAGCCCTGCGCCTTGCAGACCCAGAACAAAAAGTGGCTGCCGCGCTTGACCTGCAAGCGAAAGCAGCTACTTTTTCTGTAGCAAATTCCTGCCCTGAAGACCCGCGTGATCTGGCAGGGCTTCCGGGCCGCCCTGCACGGCCGGAACTGCGCCTGCACACCGCCGTGGCCCGCCGCTCACCGGCCACTGCGCTAGGCCGGGCAGTCCTCATTCATGCCATCGCGCACATCGAATTCAACGCCATCAACCTGGCGCTCGATGCCGTGTGGCGCTATGACGGCATGCCATGCGCCTATTACCTGGACTGGGTGCGCGTGGCCGCCGAAGAGGCCACGCATTTTCAACTGTTGCGCAACCACCTGCGCGCGCAAGGCCATGACTATGGCGACTTTCCCGCGCACCACGGGCTGTGGACCATGTGCGAGAAGACCCAGCACGACATCCTGGCCCGCATGGCACTGGTTCCACGCACGCTGGAGGCGCGTGGCCTGGATGCCACGCCCCAGATCCAAGCCAAGCTGCGCCAGGTGGGCACGCCCGACGCCGAGGCCGCCGCCGCCATCCTCGATACCATCTTGCGTGATGAAGTCGGTCACGTTGCCATTGGGAACCACTGGTACCGATGGCTGTGTGAACGAGAGGGCTTTGACCCCGAGGCGTATTACGGCGTCCTGGTGCACCAATATCAGGCCCCGCGTTTGAAGCCACCCTTTAACGAGACGGCTCGCCGCAGCGCTGGCTTCACCGACACAGAACTTCGCTGGCTGCAGCAGGTCTGATCAGGGCCGGTTCACACTATTTTTGTCAGATGCACAAATACTGTGAACAGGCCCTAATATCGTGGAGCACCTGACGATGAATCCGGATTGCCTCTGGCCCATTTCCCTTAACGGTAGCAGCACTTTCTGAGCCATGACTTCATCCCTTCCACAAGAGCCCCCCAAAGCACCGCCCCCATCGAGCGAAACTGCGCCTGTGGCCATGATCGCCCGCCAAGCCATCGTCAACGCGCAGCATGTGGTCGTGGGCTACGAACTGTTCAACCGCTCGCGCACCGCAGTCACGCACACGGCGGCCACAGACGTCATTTTGGTGTTCAATGCCCTCTCGCATGCCGGAAGTGAAGAGCTGGTGGGTAAAAAGCTGATCTTCGTCAACTGCACGCACGAGAGCCTGACGGGGGGACATCTTGAGCTGTTGGACCCCGACAAGGTGGTGCTGGAGATACCGCCACTGGGCCACGCGGCCAGCGAAGAAGTTGCCATGCGCACCCCTATCTTGAGCGGCCTGCGCAACCAGGGCTTCCACCTGGCGTTCAACCATACGGTGCTGCAGTCCACCTATGCGCCCTGGCTGCCTTTGGCGGACTACATCAAGCTCGACCTGTCTGTGCTCGCATACGACCAACTGGCAGTGCTGATCAGCTACGCCGGCCGTCACTGCAAGGCCGAACTCATCGCCGAAAAAGTGGAAACGGCTCAGCAATACGACATGGTGTCCAGCCAGGGTGTGCAACTGTTCCAGGGCTACTGGTTCGCACGACCCTCGCTGGTGCAAACCAAGCTGCTGGCCCCTGCGCAGGCCAGCATCATCGAACTCATCAATCACGTCCGTAACCAATCGAGCACCGACGAGATCGAGCAAGCGCTTAAGAAAGATGCCGCGCTGGCATTCAACCTCATGCGGCTCATCAACTCGGCGGGCTTTGGCCTAAGCCGCGAGATCACATCCTTCCGTCAGGCCGTGATGCTGATGGGCCTGAAAAAACTGTTCCGCTGGGCAGCCCTGCTGCTGACCGCATCGCGCAGCGGCGGAGTGCGCTCCTCGGTGGGGCAGACGGCCGTCGTCCGCGGCCGGCTGATGGAGCTGCTGGCACTCGAGACGCTGCCCCCCGACGAGGCCGACCAGGCGTTTGTGGTGGGAATCTTTTCGCTGCTTGACGTCATGCTTTCGATGCCGATGGAGGCTGCCGTGGGGCTGCTGAACGTGCCCGAGCCCGTGGCGGCAGCGCTGCTGCGCCGAGAAGGCTTCTTGGGTGACTTGCTGACCCTGGCAGAGGCGTGTGAATCGAGCGACGACGCTGCTTTCAACCGGACCGCGGGTCTTTTGCACCTGAACAGCCAGCAAATCAACCTGGCGCACCTGCAGGCCCTCGCGTGGGCAGACCAGCTAGCGGAATAAACCGTCGGCGACCCGCAACTCCAATGGTTCGAATCCGTAGAAGGTGAGTCTAGAATCTCTTCGAGACCAGACCTATTCAAACGAGACCCCCATGTCGAGCACACCCGAATCCGATGGCCAGGAAGTGTCCCCGCACGACGACCTTGCAGTGGACGAAAATACGGCCATCATTGCGCGCCAGGCCATCATTGACGCGAACCGAGCCGTTTACGGATATGAGCTTTTCGACCGCTCCACGGCATCCGACTCGTTCACGGCTGCCAGCGATGCGGCGCTGCTGTTCAACGCACTGTCCTATGCGGGCACCGAGGCCCTGGTCGGCAAGAAGACGGTATTCATCAACTGCACGCACGACAGCCTTTCCGGCGGCCACCTGGAACTGATCCACCCCGAGAAAGTGGTGCTGGAGGTGCCCCCTCTGCCCAACAGCGCAACAGCACAAGAGATCGAAGGCCGCATACCCACGTTGGAGGCCCTCCGCAAACGGGGCTTCCGCCTGGCGTTCGATCAGCATGCTCTGCGCCGTGCCTATACAAGCTGGCTGCCCTTGGCCGCTTTCATCAAGCTGGATATGCAGGCGTTCAAGCCCGACTTGGCTGCGACGCTGGTCAAGTTTGCCACCACCCACAGCAAGGCCACGCTGGTGGCCGAGAAGGTCGAGACTGCACAGCAGTTCGAATTGATGCGCGATCTGGGCGTCAAGCTCTTTCAGGGCTACTGGTTTGCCACGCCCTCGCTCGTCAAGGCCACGACCATCCGGCCTTCCCAGGCGACCATCATTCAGTTGATCAATCTGGTGCGTAAACAGGCCAGTACCGCCGAAATCGAGGATCTGCTCAAGAAAGACCTCACCCTGTCTTTCAACCTGCTGCGGTTTATCAATTCATCGGGTTTTGGTCTCTCGTGCGAGATCACGTCGTTCCGCCACGCAGTGATGATCCTGGGGCTTAAAAAGCTGTTCCGCTGGGCGGCGCTGCTGATGACCACCTCGCGCGTGGGCGGCGCGCCACCGGCTGTGGGCCAGACCGCTGTGGTGCGGGGGCGCCTGATGGAACTGCTGGCTGCGGAGCTGCTGGAACCTGAGGAGTGCGATAACGCCTTCGTGGTCGGCGTGTTTTCGCTACTCGATACGATGCTTGGCTTGCCGATGGAAAAAGCGCTTGAATCGGTGGCGCTGCCCGAACCCGTGATGGAGGCCCTGCTGCATGGCAAGGGGGTTTTCGCGCCGTTCCTGGAGCTGACCAAGGCCTGCGAAAGCGGCGACGAAGCCGCGTTTGCCCGTGCGGCGGACGCGCTGCAACTGTCCAACCGACAGGTCAACTGGGCCCACCTGCAGGCCTTGACCTGGGCTGAAGGCCTCACTGCCGAATAAAACCGCGGGCAGCGCCCACCATCCTAGAATCGGCAGTTGGATGCATTTGCCAGCGCTGCTTTTGGGGCGCCAGGCAAGGCGCGACGACGCGGCAGGCCCGTGCCTGCAAGGAGAAGCAACGCCGCATGGCGCTCCAAAAGCGGTGCTGGCAGCCTGCCGCCGCGGCGGCAGCGCCCGCAGCCTCCCGTAGGCAAAAAGAGTAGGGCGCGGTACAATTGACAGGCTTTGCACAGCGCTTGCCTGTCCATCGACGCCGGCTGTCCGGCCTCCTGCCTGATCTGCGCCAAGGGGTGCAGCGAACCCCTCCGCCCGCATTGCCTCGTGTGTCGATCGTTTTTCGACCATGCGGCGAACCTCATGGCGGCGTTCCCCGGCGGTCAGCCGCAGGTCACCGAATATTTGTATTGAAGAGATCACCATGGCCAAAGAAGAACTTATCGAAATGCAGGGCTCCGTCACGGAAGTCTTGCCCGACTCGCGTTTTCGGGTCACCCTGGACAACGGGCACCAGCTGATCGCCTACACCGGCGGCAAGATGCGCAAGCACCACATCCGCATACTTGCAGGCGACAAAGTGTCGCTCGAGATGTCCCCCTACGACCTGAGCAAGGGTCGGATCACCTTCCGCCACCTCGCTGGCCGCGGCCCAGGCCCAACCTCCAGTCGCTAATCCGTCTCCTGCAGCTGGTCTTGGCTGCTTGATCTGGGAAGTGGATTGCTTGCATCCAGAACCTTCTGCATGCTGACTTGGACGATTCGCTAAAAAGTTTAAAAAAGCATGCCTCGAGCCAGAAACCACCCCATTGCCGGGTTAGAATGCGAGCTGTCGGAGCGTAGCGCAGCCTGGTAGCGCATCTGCTTTGGGAGCAGAGGGTCGCGAGTTCGAATCCCGCCGCTCCGACCATTGTTTCAAAGCCCTGCAGCATCGTGCCGCAGGGCTTTTTTGTTTGCGCGACCGATGGCCGCCAGCTGGACGCCCTGGGCAGGGGCTGCGCCATGTGTTCGGTACCATAGGGCTTGCCTTTGTTTTGCACCAAGACCCCAGCCCAATCTGCCTTCATGGCCCACCCGTCCTCATTTCCCGGTCACTACCCGGATGCCCCTTTGGTTGCCGCGTCGGGCCCGCGGTACGCGATGGTGGATGCGTTGCGGGGCCTGGCCATGGTGTGGATGACGCTGTTCCACCTTTGCTTCGACCTCAGCCATTTCGGCCTGTGGCCGCAAAACTTCCGTGCAGACCCCGTGTGGACGACCCAGCGCACGCTCATCGTGAGCCTTTTTCTGTTTTGCGCCGGGTTGGGGCAGGCCATTGCACTCCACCAAGCACAGGGTTGGCAGCGTTTTGGCCGCCGCTGGCTGCAGATTGCGGTCTGTGCCCTGCTGGTGACGGCCGGGTCCATCGTCATGTTCCCTGGCAGTTACATCTATTTCGGCGTGTTGCACGGGATGGCGGTGACGCTGCTGATCGCACGCTGCACTGCGGGCTGGGGCCGCTGGCTCTGGCCGGCTGGGCTGCTGGCGCTGGCGCTGCCCTGGTTGTTCCAGCAGACGTTGCCAGCGCTGTGGCCAGAATTGGCGTCAGCGTTCAACAGCAGGTGGCTGAACTGGCTGGGTCTGGTCACTCGCAAGCCCTTCACAGAAGATTACGTGCCGGTGTTCCCCTGGCTTGGTGTGCTGTGGTGGGGCCTTGCCTGCGGCCAATGGCTTTTGTCTACCGACAACGGCTTGATCCGCTCACCCTTGCCGGCCCGACTGGCACCGCTGGCGGTTTTGGGGCGGTGGAGCTTGAGCTACTACATGCTCCACCAGCCCGTCATGATCGGGCTGCTGGTGGCTGCGATGTGGGTGGGTGGGTGGCGCTAGGCAGGAAATGCAGCGGTAGCCGACACCCTTGCAACACAGTGGGGCCTGGGCGCGCGCCCGCCATGCCTGGGTAGTCGCCCCGCCAATGAAAACGCGGCCCCAGGGCCGCGTCGATTCGACAGCGCACGCACCCCGCAAGGCGCATGCAAAAACCGCCTTTTATTCGACCTTCGCCTTGGTGCGCAGGTCTTCCTGGAACTTGGCCAGCTTTTGCTGCTGCAACTGCTGAGCCACCTGGGGCTTCACTTCTTCCAGTTTGGGCAACTCGGCCTGGCGCACGTCGTCCAGACGGATCACGTGCCAGCCAAACTGGGTCTTGACCGGAGTTTCGGTCATCTTGCCCTTTTCAAGCTTGACCATGGCTTCCGTGAACTCGCTCACATAGCTCGATGGGCTTGCCCAGTCCAGATCACCACCGTTGGCGCCGGACCCTGGGTCCTTGGACTGCTTCTTGGCGATGTCTTCAAATTTTGCGCCCTTTTTGATCGAGGCGATGATGGCTTTGGCATCGGATTCTTTCTCGACCAGGATGTGACGGGCCTTGTATTCCTTGCCGCTGTTGTCGGCCACGAACTTGTCGTTCTCCGCCTGGATGTCGGCGTCGGTCACCGGGTTCTTCTTCTGGAAATCCGTGAAGAGTTCACGGATCAGGATGCTCTGACGGGCAAGCTCCATCTGCGACTTGTACTCAGATGACGCATCCAGGCCGCGCTTTTGCGCTTCCTGCATGAATATTTCCCGCGCGATGACTTCCTCTTTGATCTGGCCTTCAATATCCGGGGTGATCGGACGACCCGAGCGCTCGATCTGCTGCTTGAGGGCTTCGACACGTTCCTTGGGTACGGCCTTGCCGTTCACGATGGCGAGGTTCTGGGCGGAGACGGGCAGGGCCAACGTGCCCAGCACGGCAGCGGCCACGAGGCCGGACAGTAGCTTTTTCTTCATGCGGAATCCAAAAAAAGAGAGGGTGTTTTACCGGCTGACCGTCAACCCACAATGGATTGGTGGCCGGATCAGAGAACTTCAATGGCAAGGGCGTGGACGCCCGCGTCCAAGAATTCTTGCAGGGCATCATACACAAGCCGATGCCGGGCCACGCGGGGCTGTCCCGTGAACAAAGGCGAGGCGATGCGCACCCTGAAATGGGTGCCAAATCCGGTGCCGTTGGCTCCTGCGTGGCCAGCATGGTCTGCGCTTTCGTCCAGCACTTCAAGATAGGACGGCTCAAGGCGCGCGGCCAGCGTCTCGTGCATCTGCTGCGCAAGCGGTGTTGTGCTCATGGTGCGTGAAGGGCCCACTCAGGCTGCTGGCTCATCGCCCTTGAGGTGCGGCGCGATGTAAAAACCTTGGCCCACCAGAAAAACCAGCGGGAAAACATAGCCCCAGAGCTTGAAGTCAACCCAGGCTTCCGTGGAGAAATTCACCACCACGTAGGCATTGATCACCGACATGAAGGCGCAATAAACGATCCAGGCAACGTTCAGGCGCAACCACACCGCGTCTGGCAACACCAGTTGGCCACCGAGCAGCATCTTGAGGAAGTTTCTGCGAAATGCCCACAGCGATACCGCCAGTGCCAGCGACATCGCTCCATACAGCACAGTGGGCTTCCACTTGATGAATCGGTCGTCCTGCAAGACCAGCGTGAGGGTGCCAAACAGGAGGATCAGCACCAGCGTGGCCTTGTGCATGGTCTGCAGCCGCCGGTCAATCGCGTAGATGAGGCCCATTTGCACCACCGTGGCCGCCATCAGCACGGCCGTGCCAACGTAGATGCCGTAGAACTTGTAGGCGCCGAAAAACAGCAGGATGGGGAAAAAGTCGATCAGGATTTTCATGAAGTCATCGAAAAGGCCTAGCGCTCGCCAGCCTCAAAGTCCAGTGACGCCGAGTTCATGCAATAGCGCAGGCCGGTCGGGGCCGGGCCGTCTTCAAAGACATGCCCAAGGTGCGCCCCACATTGTGCACACACTGTTTCGGTGCGGACCATGCCATGGCTGCGGTCCACGATCTCGGTGATGGCGCCGGGCACAGCCTGCGAGAAGCTGGGCCAGCCACAGCCCGCGTCGAACTTGGTGTCCGAGTCGAACAGCTTTGCGCCGCAGCAAATGCAGTGGTAGCTCCCGTCGGCCCAATGGGATTCGTATTTGCCGGTAAAGGGCCGCTCCGTGGCGGCGTGGCGCGTGACCTGCAGGGCTGCAGGCTCGGCGCGCTTTTCGCGCAGGATGTCTTGCCACTGGGCCTCGGTTTTCTGGATCGGAAAGGTCATGATGAACAGCTGATTTCGATGGACGAAGCCCAGTCGGGCGGAAAGTCGGCGTATGCCTCGTGGCCCGGGTGCTCGTCAAACGGGCGCTCCAGCAGGCGCTGCAAAGTATGGACTTCAGAGAAGTCGCCAAGTTTCGCAGCCCGGATGGCCTGTTCGCCCAGATGGTTGCGCAGAACATACTTGGGATTGCTTTTGAGCATTAAATCGGCCGATCGCGCTTGATCAGTAATCCCTAGCCGCTCTGAATAAGATAGCAGCCACACATCGAAGGCCGCACGGTCGGCAAACAGGTCGCGGACCGGTTCAAACTCGCTTGCCCGCACGGCCTGTGCCAGGCGCCGCCAAAAGATGGTGTAGTCCACGCGGTTGCGCGCCAGGAGCAGCAAGATGCCGTCGACCAGCTCCGAATCCCCCTGGCGGGCCTGCAGCAGGCCCAGCTTGTCGCGCATGCGGGCCACGAAAGCCTCTGGAAACACGGTCTTGAAGGACTCCAGCGCCTCCTTGGCAAGTTCCTGGTCGCCAATGAGCGGCAGCAGGGCTTGCGCCAGGCAGAACATGTTCCAGTAAGCGATGTTGGGCTGGCGGTTGAAGGCGTAGCGGCCCTGCGAATCGCTGTGATTGCAGACGTGACCCGGCACAAAGGCGTCCAGAAACTGAAACGGGCCATAGTCGATCGTCAACCCCAGAATGCTCATGTTGTCGGTGTTCATCACACCATGGCGAAAGCCCGCCGCCTGCCACGCGGCCATGAGGGTGGCGGTTCGCTCGCTCACTGCGTGCAGCAGGGCCGCGTAGGCATTGCCGTCAAACGACTGCGGTGCCCGGCACTGCGGGAAATAGCGGTCGATGACGTAGTCGGCCAACTGCCGCAGCAGCGCATCATGGCCTGTGGCGGCAAAGTGCTCAAAGTGGCCAAAGCGCACAAAACTCTGCGCCACCCGCGTCACGACCGCAGCGGTCTCTGTCTCTTCGCGCCGCACCGGCGCAGGTGATGCAGTGATGCACAGCGCGCGAGACGTGGGGATGCCCAGACCGTGCATCGCCTCGCTGCACAGAAACTCGCGACTGCTCGAGCGCAGCACGGCCCGGCCGTCACCCATGCGGGAGTAGGGCGTGAGGCCCGCGCCCTTGAGCTGCACCTCCCATCCACCAGCCGTCTCGCCCAGCAGGATGGCACGACCATCGCCCAACTGCCCGGCCCACACGCCAAACTGGTGCCCGCTGTACACACTGGCCAGTGGGCGCGAGCCCGCCAACAGCGCATTGCCGGTGAAAGCCTGCAGAGCGGCTTCGCCGCACATCTGCGCCTCGGTCAGGCCCAGCAGCTCGGCCACCTGGGCGCTGGTGCCCACCCAGCGGGGGGTGGGCAGCGGCGTAGGCCGCAATTCGGTGTAGAACTCGTGGCCGAGTGCGGCAAAGCCGTGGTTCCACGCCAGACCGAGGTCTGCTGTCACGGTGTTGTCTGAGGGCAGGGACATCTCCTTGATTGTCTCGCAGGGAGGATATCCCGGCGTGTCGCGGGGCATGCAGTCACGCGCAGCCACCTTGTCGTCTTGCAAGGAGGATTTGCGCGGCGGGCTGGCTCCTGCGTCGCTTCGCGCTCTTTAATCCCGCGCGGTGGCTGCAAGGTAGGCGTTCAGTGCCATGTCGTCCATGATGGCCACACGGCCGAACTCAAGCGAGACAATGCCCAGGCCCTCCAGCATGCGCAGTACGCGGTTGACCGTCTGGCGCGACAGACCGACCAGTTGACCCAGCTCTTCCTGGGTCAGGTTCAACCTGCGCGTGCTGCGCCAGAACAGCCGGCTCAGGTACAGCGCCACGCGGTGCTCTGGCGATCGCATGCGTCCTGCCTCAATGATGCCCATGGCCTGGCCCAGACGAAGGTTCATGTGATGCACCAGGAATTGGTTGAAGGCCAGACTGGAGTCCAGAAGTGTACTGAACAGCGCTAGAGGCAGGCACAGCATCACCGTCGGGCGCAGTGCGATCACATCGTACCTGCGCGGCTCACCCTTGATGGCGGAACCCTCGCCAAACCACTCTCCGTCGGGTATCCCGATGAAAGCCGAGGTTCGCTGCCGAGGGGCAGCCGGGCTGCGCAACAACGCAAGTCCCGAGAGCACGGCATACCAGCCCTGCACTGGCGCTCCGGCAGGAAGCAGGACTTGCCCTTTGGCGCCTTCGTGCGCGTAAACGCCGTTGCGAACCTGGTATTGCAGATCCTTGTCTAGACTGGCAAACCAGTGTTGACCTGTGATGAACCGCTCAGCTGGCGATAAGGTTTCGAACATGGCCTGATTGTCGCCCCCGGCGGGAAAAACTCTGGAAACTGTCATCTAGGCGACATGTGTTGGCGCACGCTGGCTTGGCCCATATTCTCTTTGCGATCTCTCTTTGAGTCGATCGTGAGCGGACAGCGGCCAAGTATCGTTACCACGATCATCACCGCCACACCATGATCGCGGCATGGCGGCGTTACCCAAGTCGCCGAGCGAGCCGTTTGGTCCCTCTTTTTTCAACCCCGTCCCATAACGCTTTTCTCGCCTTTCACCATGCTCATCAGCCGCCTTTCAGTTGGCCTGCGCCTCGGCCTCTCCTTTGTCAGCATCCTGGTCATCACGGTGCTGATTGCTGCCACCGGTTTTTCGCGTATCGGCAGTCTGCAGGAGGTGGCCGAGCGCGTGGCCACGCATGAGATCGAGCAACAGACGCTGGTGGAGGACTGGACCTCGGACATCCGCCTCAACTGGGTGCGCGCCGAGGCTTTTCTCAAGGCCATTGATCCGGCCTACATGGAAAAGCTCACGACCGACACCCAGGCCACTGCCAAAGAGACGCTGGAGAAGGTGCGCCGTATCGAGGCATTGGTGCAGAGCGACAAGGGTCGCAGCCAACTGGAGGCCATCGCGCAGGCTAGCAAGGCCTACGACGACAAGCTCGCTGAGATCCGCGAACTGCACCGTGGTGGCGAGCCTAACGTGCCGACCATGGTGGACAAGGAACTGCGGCCGCTGGCTGATCAGTACTTGCAGTTGCTCGATACGCTTCGGGGCACCATGGCCGCGCAGCTGGCTCTGGGCCAGCAGGAAGCGTCCTCGCTGGCACAGGCCAGCCGGATGCTGTTGGGCATGGCGACGCTGGTCGCGGTTGCGATGGGTACTTTGCTGGCGTGGATGGTCACGCGCTCCATCGTGAAGCCGGTGCTGCTGGGCAAGCAGGCTGCCGAACTCATCGCCGGCGGTGACCTGACGCATCCGATTGCGGCACAGGGCAGCGACGAGACTGCGCAGTTGCTTCAGGCCCTGGCCACCATGCAGCAGCGGTTGGCCACCATCGTGGGCAACGTGCGTCTGGGGGCAGAAGGCGTGGCGGCCGCGAGCGCCGAAATCGCCTCGGGCAACAACGACCTGTCGGCCCGCACCGAACAGCAGGCCGGTGCGCTGGAAGAAACGGCGGCGTCGATGGACGAGCTTGGCTCGACGGTGCGCCTAAATGCCGACAACGCCCGCACCGCGAACCAACTGGCGATGAACGCATCCGTCGTAGCGAGCCAGGGCGGGCAGGTGGTGGCCGAGGTGGTCGAGACCATGAAAGGCATCAATGCCAGCAGTAACAAGATTGCCGACATCATCAGCGTGATCGACGGCATCACCTTTCAGACCAACATCCTGGCGCTCAACGCTGCGGTAGAGGCCGCCCGTGCGGGCGAACAGGGCCGTGGTTTTGCGGTCGTGGCCAGCGAGGTACGTAGCCTGGCCGGGCGCAGCGCCGAGGCGGCCAAGGAGATCAAGAGCCTCATCATGACCAGTGTGGAGCGGGTGGAGCAAGGCAGTCAGCTGGTGGACAGGGCTGGGGCCACGATGACTGAAGTCGTCGCCTCCATCCGGCGCGTGACAGACATCATGGGCGAGATCAGCGCCGCCAGCAGCGAGCAAAGCTCAGGCGTGGCTCAGGTCGCCGAAGCTATCACCCACATGGACCAGACCACGCAGCAAAACGCCACTCTGGTGGAAGAGAGCGCCGCTGCTGCCGACAGTTTGAGATTGCAGGCCGCGCAGTTGGTGGACGCTGTGGCGGTATTCCGTATCGGCACTTCGAGCAACGGCGGCGGCAGCCATTTGTCGCAGGGCTCGGCTGCAGGGGGCAGCGTCCGTGGTCACGATGCTGCGGGTTTACGACGCCGGTTGTCACGGTAGTTCCCCCTTTGTTGTGGGCGAGTTCCGAGCCCAGCGTCTGTGCGCCGCACGGGAAAACCCTCGATAAATGTATGCGGGGCGACAGCTGTTGCAGCGCTCCTGGTTGGTCAGCAAACTCACTCCGCGAAAGCGTGCAGTGGTGGGAAGGCGAGTGTTTGTTGTGATCAAGGAGTCGACAGTGCTGAGCAAGAGAGATTTTCTGGGGATGCTGGGTATCACGGCGCTGTCGCCGTGGGCCGCAGCGCAAACCGTCCCCGGCGTGAGCAGCAAAGAGATTGTGCTCGGTCAGTCGCTGGACCTGACCGGTCCGCTCCGAGAGATGTCGCCGGATATGGTCAGCGCCACTCAGGTGTACCTGGATGCGGTCAATGCGCAAGGTGGCGTGCATGGCCGTCGGATCCGGATGGTGACGATGGATGACGGCTACGAGCCCCCCAACACGGTCAAAAATGTCAACAGAATGATGGAAGACAGCGGCGTGTTCGCCCTGTGCAACCTCACGGGCACCGCCAACGTGGCGGCCATTTTGCCCCTGCTGACGCAACAAGACCCCCCATTGCCACTGATCGCTCCTTTCACTGGGGCCGACCTCGTGCGCTCCCCTGCGATTACACATGTGTTCAACATTCGCGCCAGCTACGGCGATGAGGCTGAGAAACTGGTGCAACACCTGACCACGCTCGGGGTGTTACGCATAGGAGTTCTCTGGGTCAACAACGGATTTGGTAAGGACGGGCTTGCCGGTGTTCGCAGGTCGATGGAAAAGCGTGGATACAACCTGCACGCCGATGCACCCATCCAGGCGGACGCATCTGATGTGCAGCGGGCCGTGGCTAGCCTCAGCCGCAGCGGGCCTGATGCCATCATCATGATCACGGCTGGCGCGCCTACCGTAGCTTTCATCAAGGCCTACCGTGCTGTGAATCGAGCAACGCGTTTCTACACGTTGTCAGTAATGGGTACTCAGGCGACCGTTCGGGCATTGGGTCCCGAAGGCGTTGGGGTGGTAGTGACCACTGTTGTTCCGCTTCCCTGGAGCCAAAGTATGCCCCTCGCGCGCGAGTACCGCACAGCATTGACGCAAGCGGGTTTCGCGCAAAACATCTCATTAATAGGGATGGAGGCCTATTTGAACATCAAGGTACTCGTGGAAGGGTTGCGCCGCGCCGGCAAAGACCTGACGCGTGCTCGCTTTATGGAAGGGCTGGAGTCGCTCCGGCGCGTGGATTTCGGCGGGTTCGAGGTGGACTTCGGTCGAGGTGTTCGTCAGGGCTCACGCTTTGTCGATCTGACCATCATCGGCCAGGGTGAAAAGTTCATCCGCTAGGACAAACGGGTAAGGTTGTTAATCATTATCAAAGGAGCATCCATGCTGGGCCTGATGCAGAGTCAACCGCTGCTGATCTCTTCGCTGATCGAATTCGCAGAGCGCCACCATGGCGATGCCGAGATCGTTTCGCGCAGGGTCGAGGGCGACATCCATCGCTACACATACCGGGACCTTGCCGCGCGCTCCCGCAGGCTGGCCAATGCGCTTGATGCAATGCAACTGGGGTTCAGCGACCGCGTGGCCACGCTGGCCTGGAACGGCTACCGCCATATGGAGATGTACTTCGGCGTGAGCGGATCCGGCCGTGTGCTGCACACCGTCAACCCGCGCCTGCATCCGGACCAGATCGCCTGGATCATCAACCATGCCGAAGACCAGGTGCTGTGCTTTGATGTGACCTTTCTGCCGCTGATACAGGCCGTGCACGCGCGTTGCCCCACGGTGAAAAAGTGGGTGGCCTTGTGCGATGCCGACAAGCTGCCAAGCGACTCTGGCGTGCCTGGCCTGGCAAGCTATGAGGACTGGATTGGCGCCTGTCCGGCAGACTATGCATGGCCCGAGTTTGACGAGAACTCGGCATCCAGCATGTGCTACACCAGCGGCACCACGGGCAATCCCAAGGCGGCTTTGTACAGCCACCGCTCGACCACCCTGCATGCCTACGCTGCTGCACTGCCGGATGTGATGTGCCTGTCGGCGCGCGACTCGGTCCTGCCCGTGGTGCCCATGTTCCACGTCAATGCCTGGGGCATCCCGTACTCAGCGGCGCTCACCGGTTGCAAGCTGGTGTTCCCCGGCCCTGCCATGGATGGCAAGTCGATCTATGAACTCATCGAGTCCGAAAAGGTGAGCTACGCCGCAGGCGTGCCGACCGTGTGGCAGATGATGCTGGGCCACATGAGGCCTGCCGGCCTGAAGTTTTCCACCCTGCGCCGTACGGTGATTGGCGGCTCGGCCTGCCCACCCGCCATGATTCATGCTTTTAGGGAAGACTACGGCGTGGAGGTGCTGCACGCCTGGGGCATGACGGAAATGAGCCCGCTGGGCACCCTTTGCACGCTCAAGAACAAGCATCTTGGGTTGTCCAGGGACGAGCAGATGAAGATCATGCAAAAGCAGGGTCGTGCCATCTATGGGGTAGACATGAAGATCGTGGGTGGCGATGGCCAAGAATTGCCCTGGGACGGCAAGACCTACGGTGATCTGCTGGTCAAGGGCCCGTGGATCGTGGGCAGCTACTTCAAGGGCGAGGGCGGCGATCCGCTCGTCAAAGACGCGCTGGGCCGCGGCTGGTTTCCTACGGGTGATGTGGCCACCATCGACGCCGATGGTTTCATGCAGATCACTGACCGCAGCAAGGATGTGATCAAGTCCGGCGGCGAGTGGATCAGCTCGATCGACATCGAGAACATCGCCATGGCGCATCCTGCGATTGCCATGGCGGCCTGTGTGGGCATGCCGCATCCCAAGTGGGACGAGCTTACTATTGTGGCCGTGGTCAAGCGGCCGGGCGCAGAAGTGACGCGCGAAGAACTGCTGGCCTTCTACGAAGGCAAAACAGCCAAGTGGCAAATCCCCGATGACGTGGTGTTTGTCGATGCCATTCCACTGGGCGCTACCGGAAAGATGCTCAAAACCAAACTGCGAGAGCAGCTCAAGGATTACAGGCTTCCCAGCCTGTGATGGGGGCGGGGCGCTGCGCGATGGCATGCGATTGTGCTGGCGCGTTTCACATAGGGCCCTGACCGGGCGCGCACTTGGGAGAGTGTGGCGCCGATCACGTGTGCGACGCCGCTAGGGGCAACCCTGGGCATCGCTTTGTTGCAACGCGGCACGCTGCGTTCTACCGATTGACAAGGAAAACCATGAAATTTGCTATCAAGGCTGTAGCAGCATCTGTAATTATGGCGAGCGCTGGTGGCGCTTTTGCTCAACAAGGCGAGACCGTCAAGATCGCCATGATTGACGCTTTCTCTGGTCTCATGGCCACGATTGGCACGAACCAGCTCAAGAGCATCCAGTTCCTCGCCGAGGAGTTCAACAAAAAGAACGTCGCAGGCGTCAAATTCGAGATCGTCAGCATCGACAATAAACTGAGCCCGCAGGAGACCACCAGCGCCGTTCGCTCCGCCCTGGACCAGGGCGTTCGCTACATTGTGCAGGGCCTCGGCTCGGGCCCTGCGCTGGCCATCGTGGACTCGCTGGAAAAGCACAACGCCCGTAACCCTGGCAAGGAAGCGGTGTTCCTGAACTATGCGGCGGTGGACCCCGACCTGACCAACAGCAAGTGCAGCTACTGGCACTTCCGCCTTGACGCAGACACATCCATGAAGATGGAAACTCTGACGACGTACATGAAGGATATTCCCGAGATCAAAAAGGTCTACCTGATCAACCAAAACTACTCGCACGGCCACCAGGTTTCGAAGTTCGCCAAGGAAATGATGCAGCGCAAGCGCCCCGATGTGCAGTTTGTCGGCGACGACCTGCACCCGCTGGCCCAGGTGCGCGACTTCTCACCGTATATCGCCAAAATCAAGCAGTCGGGTGCCGATAGCGTGATCACCGGCAACTGGGGTTCCGATCTCGCGCTGCTGATCAAGGCAGCCAATGATGCGGGCCTGAACAACGTCAACTTCTATACCTACTACGCATCCTTTCCTGGCGCCCCCACCGCCATAGGTTCCGCCGCTCCCGGCCGCGTGTACCAGGTGCTCTTCTCCCACATCAACATGCCTGGCCCGATGAACCCACTGGCGATCGAGTTCAGGAAAAAGTTCAATGAAGATTTGACCATGGGATCTCTGTATCACGCGTTCGCCTTGCTGAGCGAAGCGTTTGCCAAGGCCAAGACGACCGACCCCGTGAAGGTGGCCGCCACCATGTCGGGCATGAAGTTCAAGAGCTTCAACGGCGAGGTGGAAATGCGCAAGACCGACCACCAGATGCAGCAAGGCCTGTTCATCAGCAAGTGGGAAAAGGCGGGCGGAAAGTTCCCCATCGACGCAGAGGGCACCGGCTATACCTTCGTGCCCGTGAAGTACTACGAGCCCTTTGTGGCCAGCACGCCCACGTCGTGCCAGATGAAGCGTCCGTGAACTCGGTTCTGGGTTGTTTGGAGGCCCGAGCTGCTCGGGCCTTTCTTTATCTGAAATGAAAAATTCCAATGAATCTTGAGTTTTTCGTGATCTCGTTGCTCAACGGCGTGAGCTATGGGCGCTTGCTGTTCATGCTCAGCTCCGGCCTCACGTTGATTTTCAGCATGATGGGCGTGCTCAACTTTGCGCATGCCAGCTTTTACATGCTGGGTGCGTATTTCGCGTTCACCATCTCGGAGGTGATCGGCTTTTGGCCTGCGCTGGTGCTGGCCCCGCTGGTCGTGTTCGTGCTGGGCGCAGCGTTTGAGCGATATTGCCTGCGCCGTGTGCACAAGTTTGGGCACGTGCCCGAGCTGCTGGTCACCTTTGGCCTGTCCTACCTTATTTTGGAGTTGGTGCAACTGGTTTGGGGTCGCTCCACCGTGCCCTACGGCCTGCCCGAGGAACTGCAGGGTCCGCTGTTTTCTTTGTACGGCACCCAATTCCCCAGGTCGCGCTCGTTCGTGATGCTGGTTGCACTGCTGATGCTGGTGTCGGTGTGGCTGCTGCTGACGCGCACGCGCATTGGCCTCGTGATCCGGGCGGCCCTCAAGTCTCCCGAGATGGTGGAGGCGCTGGGCCATAACGTGCCGCGCGTGTTCATGCTGGTTTTTGGTGGCGGCGCTGCCCTGGCCGGTCTGGCGGGTGTGATTGGTGGCAACACCTACATCACCGAGCCTGCCATGGCCGCATCGGTCGGCTCGATCATTTTCGTGGTGGTGGTGGTGGGCGGCATGGGCTCGCTGGCGGGCGCCTTTTTGGCGTCGCTGCTCATCGGACTGTTACAGACGTTCGCGGTGGCGCTGGACTACTCGCTCGTCCATGTACTCAAGGCAGTGGGCATCGCCGTGAGCGACCAGACTTTTGGCTACCCGCTGCTCAAGCTGACGATCTCGCAGGTGGCGCCCATCCTGCCGTACCTGTTCCTGGTGCTGATCCTGATCTTCCGACCCAAGGGGCTGCTGGGCACCCGGGAGGACTAACGACATGAATTCGAATTCGACACCAACATCTGCGGGCGCCAGCGCGTCCTCGCACCACCGGTTCAAGCCCTTGAACATGGGGCGGTTTGTGACCTGGAGCCTGTTTGCCATCGGCCTGATCGTGGCACCCATGGTCTTTCGCAGCAGCCTGGCGCTCACCATGCTGTCGCAGATCGGCTACCTGATCATCATTTGCCTGTCCTACAACATCCTGCTGGGGCAGGGGGGCATGCTCAGCTTTGGGCACGCGGTGTACACCGGTCTTGGCTCCTTCATTGCCATTCACGCGATGAACCTGGCCACCAAGGGCTCGGTCACGATCCCGTTGGTTCTGATTCCCATCGTTGGCGGGCTGGCGGGGGCCTTCTTTGCGGTCGTGCTGGGCTACGTCACCACCAAGAAATCCGGCACGACGTTTGCCATGATCACCCTGGGTGTTGGTGAACTGGTGGCATCGATGGCGCTGATGTTCCCTGAGTTCTTCGGGGGCGAGGGCGGTATCACCACCAACCGGGTCTATGGCACACCTTGGCTCGGTATCACCTTCGGACCGGCCATCCAGGTGTACTACCTCATTGCCGCGTACTGCTTTGTCTGCACTGCCGCTATGTTTGCCTTCACGGGTACGCCCCTGGGTCGCATACTGAACGCGGTGCGCGATAACCCAGAGCGTGTGGAGTTCATTGGCTACAACACGCAGCGCGTACGCTATCTCGGTTTCATCATCGCGGGCTTCTTCGCGGGCATTGGTGGCGGGCTGGCCACCATCAACTTCGAAATCATTACAGGCGCTGACAGCCTGAGTGTGATTCGCTCGGGTGGGTACCTGTTGTTCACGTTCCTTGGCGGGGCCTCGTTCTTCTTTGGCCCCATCATCGGTGCCGTGCTGTTGGTGCTGGCATCTGTGCTGCTGTCCGAACTGTCCAAGGCGTGGCTGCTGTACCTCGGACTCGTTTTTCTGTTCATGGTGATGTACGCGCCTGGCGGCATTGCCAGCCTGATCATGATGAACCTGCGCGTGGCCCGGTTCGGCAAGCTGGGTCGGTTGTGGGTGTCCTACCTGGCGCTGGCGGGTACCGCTCTGGTGGGCGTGATGGGCGCAGCCTGCATGATCGAGATGACCTACCACCTGCAGCTCAATGCGGCGCTGGGGCCCAAGCTCAGCTTCCTGGGCGCCACGCTCGATGCGAAGGGGTTCACCAGCTGGTGTGGCGCCGTCTATGTGATGGTGACGGGTTTTGGGCTGTTTGAGTTGTGCCGCCGGCGGTTTTTGCAGCAATGGAGCACGATCCAGGAAGAAATCGAGCATGAGATCCAACGTGGGGAGGCGCTGTAACCATGGCGGCTGACAACGCAAGCAAGCACTCCTATGCTCTGGAACTGCGCGACCTGCGCAAGAGTTTCGGCAAGACAGAGATCATTCGCGGCGCCAACCTGTGCGTGGCACCCGGCGAGCGCGTGGCCATCATCGGCCCCAACGGCGCGGGCAAGTCCACGCTGTTCAATCTGATCAGTGGCCGATTTGCCCCCACCAGCGGGTACGTGCTCCTCAACGGCCGGCGCATCAACGGCATGGCGCCATACGAGATCAACCGCCTGGGCCTGTCGCGCAGCTTTCAGATCACCAACATCTTTCCCAAGCTGTCGGTGTTCGAGAACCTGCGCTGCGGCGTGCTCTGGAGCATGGG
>JBKCTS010000236.1:0-2950 GCA_046318695.1 Acidovorax sp. | reverse complement strand
GTGGGCGGGTGTGCAGGCTGCCGCCGCGCAGCGCTTGCTCCTTGTACTGGATGCGCAGGCCACCCTGCACCACCATGCGAAGTTCCCACCCCGCCCGGCGGGGCAGGCGGTGCCCCCGCGGCGCGCCGCTTTCCATCAGTGCGCGGGCCCAGTGGGCGCAATCGGCGATCAGACGGGCGTTCTCGGGCGTGCTGTGCAGCGCCAGCAGTTCGGCCTGGCGGGCGCTGTGGCGCGCGCAGTCGGCGCGGGGGAGGTAGTGGCGGCCGCGCGGAATATCCACGGACAGGTCCTGCCAGAAGTTGATGAGCTGCAGGGCCGTGCAGATGGCGTCGCTTTGCGCCAGGGCCTCGTCATCCGACACGCCATACAGGTGCAGCAGCAGCCGCCCCACCGGGTTGGCCGAGCGACGGCAGTAGTCCAGCAGCTCGTCGCGGTCGGCGTAGGCCTGGGCGTCGCGGGTTTTGTGCACATCCTGTAGGAAGGCGCTGAGCAGGTCGTCGAGCAGTTGCACGGGCAGGTGGTGGGCATGGAGCACGGCTTGAAGCGGCATGAACACATTCGCCCAGCGAGGCGAGGGCGGCTGCCCTGCCGCAATGGCGTGCAGATCGGCACGGTACGCGTGCAGGTCATCCAGGCGGGCTTGGGCAGGTGCATCGCCTTCGTCGGCCAGGTCGTCCGCTGTGCGCGCAAAAGCATAGATTGCTGCAATGGGCTGGCGCAGCGCGGGCGGGCAGAGCACCGAGGCTACGGGAAAGTTCTCGTAGTGCGTCACGGGTGCTGCCTGGGGTGCGGGCGGCTGGGTGTCAAGCGTGGGTTTTGCGTGCGTGTTCACCCCCGGATTGTCGCTTGACAAGGTGCCTGGGTTCTCATAGATTACTAACCGGTCAGTCAGTAATACGAATCAAATGCTTCCATCGGCCCCGGGCGGCCCTGGACCGCGCAGGCGTAACCGAGCGTTGCGCGCTGTCTGCGGATGCCCCGCCCGGCCTTGTCTTTCACCGGATCTTCCATGCGCACATTCCCCGCTTTGCGGCCTTCTCCCAGACACACCAGGTTTTTGATCGCGCTGGCGGCCGCTGCCGCCTTGGCAGCTTGCTCCCGCCCCGCGCCGCCCGAGGAACCCGTGCGGGCCGTCAAGCTGATGACGGTGGGCGTGGACGCCCTTGAGTCCACGCTGGAGTACTCCGGCGAAGTCCGGGCCCGGGTGGAATCCCGTCTGGGTTTTCGCGTGGCGGGCAAGATCGTGCAGCGTCAGGCCGAGCTGGGCCAGCGCGTGCGGGCAGGGCAGGTGCTGGCCCAGCTTGACCCCCGGGACTACCAACTGGCGGCCGATGCAGCCCGGGCGCAAGTGGCGGCGGCCACCACGCAGCGCGACCTGGCGGCGGCCGACTTCAAGCGCTACCAGGCGCTCAAGGACCAGAACTTCATCAGCGGTGCGGAGCTGGAGCGCCGCGAAGCCACGCTGAAGGCGGCGCAGGCCACGCTCGACCAGGCGCGCGCGCAGTTGTCGTCGCAGGGCAACCAGACTGCCTACACCACGCTGGTGTCGGACGTTGCTGGCGTGGTCACTGGGATCGATGCCGAGCCCGGCCAGGTCGTGGCGGCTGGCTCGCCAGTGGTGCGCATTGCCCAGGACGGCCCGCGCGATGTGGTGTTTGCGGTGCCTGAGGACAAGGTGGGCAAGATCACCACCGGCTCGGAGGTGGCCGTGCGCGGCTGGGCGGGCGGCCAGGCGCTGACCGGCCGCGTGCGCGAAGTGGCTGCCAGCGCCGATGCGGCCACCCGCACCTTCCAGGTGAAGGTGGCGATCGACGATGTGCAGTCGCCAGCCTTGGGTTCCACCGTGTATGTCACACCCAAGGCGCTGAGCCATGCGGGCATTGCGGCCATCAAGCTGCCCACCAGTGCGCTGCGCCAGGAAGGCCAGTCCACGGCGGTGTGGGTGTACGACCCGGCCAGCAGCACGGTGAAATCGCAGGTGGTGCAGATCGCCACGGCCGATGGCAACCAGGCGGTGGTCGCTGCGGGGCTCGCGCCCGGAATGCAGGTGGTGGCCACGGGCGTGCATGTGCTGTCGCCAGGGCAAAAGGTCATGATTTACCAACAAAAAAGCGGCCCCACGCTTGCTGGTAAAGCCCAAGCAGCTATTAATTCAGGAGCTGTTCCCGCACCGGCTGCGCCTGCTGCAGCGGCCGCACCTGCCGCCCCGGCGTCTGCCGCTCGCTGAGGTCACGCCATGACGCAAGTGCAACCCCAAAAGGGGTTCAACCTTTCCAAGTGGGCCATCGATCACCCTGCGCTCACCCGCTACCTGATGGTCGTGCTGATGCTGCTGGGCTTTGCCGCCTATTTCCAGCTCGGGCAGGACGAAGACCCGCCGTTCACCTTCCGCGCCATGGTGGTGCGCACCTACTGGCCCGGCGCCACCGCGCAGCAGGTGGCCGAGCAGGTGACCGACAAGATCGAGCGCACCCTGCAGGAGGTGCCCTACGCCGACAAGATTCGCAGCTATTCCAAGCCCGGCGAGTCGCAGATCATTTTCCAGATCAAGGATTCATCCAAAGCCAGCGAGGTACCCAACGTCTGGTACACGGTGCGCAAGAAGGTGGGCGACATGCGCTACACCTTGCCCCAGGGCGTGCAGGGGCCGTTTTTCAACGACGACTTTGGCGATGTGTATGGCGTGATCTACGCGCTGGAGTCCGAAGGCTTCAGCTACGCCGAGCTCAAGACCTTTGCCGACGATGTGCGCCAGCAGTTGCTGCGCGTGCCTGACGTGGCCAAGGTCGAGCAGTTTGGTGTGCAGGACGAAAAGGTCTTCATCGAGATCTCGCAAAAGCGCCTGTCCCAGCTCGGCCTGGACATGAACCAGGTGCTGGCCCAGCTGGGCCAGCAAAACGCCGTGGAAGCCACGGGTGCGGTGCAGACGCCGCAGGACCAGGTCCAGGTG
>JBKCTS010000235.1:0-1345 GCA_046318695.1 Acidovorax sp. | reverse complement strand
GTGGCAAAGGCATGCACCGAGGTCAACACGCCCGAGCGCACGAGGAAGGTGCCGAGCAAACTGAGTGAAAACGCGCCAATGGCCAAGAGCACCGTCCAGGCCTTGAACTGCCCGCGCTTGTCGGTGACCATGAGCGAATGGATGAGTGCCGTGGCTACCAGCCAGGGCATGAGCGAGGCGTTTTCCACCGGGTCCCAAAACCACCAACCGCCCCAGCCCAGCTCGTCATAAGCCCACCACGAACCCAGCGCGATGCCCAGCGTCAAGAAGCCCCAGGCCGCAAGTGTCCAGGGCCGCGCCCAACGTGCCCAGGCGGCGTCGAGTCGACCCGACAGTAGCGCCGCCATGGCAAAGGCAAAGGCCACCGACATGCCCACATAACCCATGTAAAGCATGGGCGGGTGAATGACCAGGCCCGGGTCTTGCAGCAGCGGCGTCAAATCGCGCCCTTCGGCGGGGGCAGGAAACTGCCGCGCAAATGGGTTGGACAGCGCGAGGATAAAGGCCAGAAAACCCACCGACACCGAGCCCATCACGCCCAGCACCTGCGCCACCAGCGCCTGCGGCAAGCGCTTGGAAAATGTGGCCACCGCCATCGACCACAGTGCCAGCATCAAGGCCCACAGCAGCAACGAACCTTCGTGCCCAGCCCAAATGGCCGACAGGCGATACGGCGTGGGCAGCAAGGTGTTGGAGTGCTGGGCCACGTACTTGACGCTGAAATCGTGCCCATAAAACGCGTGCCACAAAGCGCCAAAGGCCAGCACGATCAGCGCCAGTTGCAAGACCGCCAAAGGCCGTGCCAGCGCCTGCCAAGCGGCACGCCGCGCCGACAAGCTGCCCCACAGCGGCAGCACCGCCTGCGCCAGGGCAACCCAGGCGGCCATGATCAAGGCCAGGTGACCGACTTCAGGCCACATGAATAGCTCCCATCCAGTTGGTCTCGCCAACGTGCCCATTTGTCGTTTGCACCTCAGGCACGCCACGCCGCTGGTCCTTGTAGGAGCCCCCCCCGTAGGCGATGGTTTGCAGGGTGTTAGCCACGCCCAATCGCCCGCAAGGGTGGGTTCCTACATGGAGAAGCGCTCTGCGCCTGGCGCTCAAGACTTTCTTGGGACAGGAAATGGCTGTTCCGGTGCACGTCATCGCACCGCCCCTGCGTCCAGGCGGGCCTTGGCCGCCTCGTCCAGCGCCTGCTGTCTGCCGATTCGCGCTAGCCACACCTCCAACGCCAGCAAGGCCGCACTCACGCCCATGCTGCCCCACACATAACCGCCGTAGCCGCCCATGGCCCAAAACTCTGAAGCGCTTTGCCAGATCATGCGGCACCCCGCAAAGTACGATG
>JBKCTS010000234.1:0-9406 GCA_046318695.1 Acidovorax sp. | reverse complement strand
CCAGCACGTCCTTGGTCAGGTCGACGCCCTGCTCCTTGCGGAACTCGGTGACGATGTAGTCGATGATGCGCTGGTCGAAGTCCTCGCCGCCCAGGAAGGTGTCTCCGTTTGTGGACAGCACCTCGAACTGCTTCTCGCCATCGACATCGGCAATCTCGATGATCGAGATGTCGAAGGTGCCGCCGCCCAGGTCGAACACGGCGATCTTGCGGTCGCCCTTGCCGGCCTTGTCCAGGCCGAAGGCCAGGGCCGCGGCGGTGGGCTCGTTGATGATGCGCTTGACGTCCAGGCCGGCGATGCGGCCGGCGTCCTTGGTGGCCTGACGCTGGCTGTCGTTGAAGTAGGCCGGCACGGTGATCACCGCCTCGGTGACCTCCTCGCCCAGGTAGTCCTCCGCGGTCTTTTTCATCTTGCGCAGCACCTCGGCGCTGACTTGCGGCGGTGCCAGCTTCTTGCCACGCACCTCCACCCAGGCATCGCCGTTATCGGCTGCCACGATGGTGTAGGGCATCAGGTCAATGTCCTTTTGCACTTCCTTTTCGGTGAACTTGCGGCCGATCAGGCGCTTGATGGCAAACAGCGTGTTCTTGGGGTTGGTCACGGCCTGGCGTTTGGCCGACGCGCCGACCAGAATTTCGCCGTCTTCCTGATAAGCCACGATGGAGGGCGTGGTGCGCGCGCCTTCGCTGTTTTCAATCACACGGGTCGTGTTGCCTTCCATGATGGAAACGCAGCTGTTCGTGGTGCCCAGGTCAATGCCGATGATTCTTCCCATGATTTTTCTCCGGATATTGGAATGGTTTGGATGACTGGTAACTTGTGGATAACTTGCTTGGCTTCAAGTCGTCCCTCTCGATTTATCTGACGCAGATCAATTGGCGGCTGTGACCGTGACAAGCGCCGGGCGCAGCACGCGCTCGGCGATGACATAGCCCTTTTGCAGCACGGCGACCACGGTGTTGGGCTCCTGATCGGCCTGCACCACGCTGATGGCCTGGTGCTGGTGAGGGTCGAACTTGTCGCCTGCGGCAGGGTTGATGGCCAGAACCTTGTTGCGCTCCAGGGCCGAGGTGAGCTGGCGCAGGGTGGCATCGGCGCCTTCGCGCAGTTGCTGGGGTGTGGCTTCCTTGATGGACAGGGCGGCGTCCAGGCTGTCTGCCACCGGCAGCAGGCTTTCGGCAAAACTCTCAATCCCGAACTTGCGGGCCTTGGCCACTTCGTCTTCAGCCCGGCGGCGGGCATTTTCGGCCTCGGCCTTGGCGCGCAGGAACTGGTCGGCCAGTTCCGCGCTCTTGGCCTTGAGTTCGGCCAGTTCATCTTGCAGGCGGGCCATTTCGTCCGATGCGTGCGCGGCCATCGCTGCTTCGACTTCTTCGGGGGGCGGTGCGCTCTGGGGGAGATTCGTTTCGCTTTGATCAGACATGGTCGTTTGGAGGTAGTAGGGCGGGTACGCGCGGCATATGCGGAGCCTGCGGCGAAATTCAAGCCCTCACGTGGGGTCTTGGCTGTCCCGGCGCACCCACGTGTTGCATCCCGCCTGTGCATCGCAGGTTTGCACGGTCTGGACTTTTGCAAGTGCCACCCGGTGGTTTGCCCGGCTTTAGGTTCTGGCAGCATCGCCGTTTGGTGGGGTGAGTGTACAAGCATGCCAAGTCAGGGCTATAATTGCCGGCTTTGCCTTGCCACACCGCACGATCCGTTTGGGTCGGGACGCAACGGGTGGTCTTACCCAAAAGGAGTTTGCATGCGTCATTACGAAATCATTTTGTTGATCCATCCGGATCAAAGCGAGCAGGTTCCAGCGATGCTGGAGCGCTACAAGGGCATGATCACCGCCGGCGGTGGCAAGGTGCACCGCGTGGAAGACTGGGGCCGCCGCCAACTGGCGTACCTCATCAACAAGCTGGCCAAGGCGCACTATCTGTGCGTGAATGTTGAAGCCGACCAGGCTGTGATGGCTGAGCTGGAGCACGCCTTCAAGTTCAACGACGCCGTGCTGCGCCACCTGACCGTTCAAAAGAAGAAAGCCGATACCGGCCCATCTTCGATGATGAAGACCGTGGAGCGCGAAGAAGCCCGCAAGGCCAACCAGGCGGAATACGCCACGGCTGGCGGCGAGCGTGGCGAGCGCCAGGACCGCGGCGACCGCTGATCCAAATTTTTCGTTGGAGTGGAGAACCGCGTAGCCCTGACAGCCCGTATTGCAGAGGCCGAACCCCTGCGATGCACACCCGCCGGATTGCCCGCCATCACGCTGCGACTCGAACATGAGTCCCGGCAAACCGAGGCAGGTGCAACCCGCGAAGTCAAGGCAGCCATGAAGGCGATTGCTTTTGGAGCAGTGGCCGAGCGTCTGGCAAGGCAGAACATCGGAAGTCTCTGGACTTTCACCGGTTTTCTGGCCAACCCGCGCAATGGCAGAACCGCAGTGCTGCACATCCAGGATATTCAACAAAATTAATTTTCTAAGGGGTCCGCAATGGCCACGTTCAAGAAGTTCAACAAAGACAAGCGCCCAAAGCGCAACACCCAGTCCCTGCTGTTCAAGCGCAAGCGCTTTTGCCGCTTCACGGTGACGGGCGTTGAAGAAATCGACTACAAGGATGTCGATACGCTTCGCGATTTCATCGCCGAAAACGGCAGGATCATCCCCGCACGCCTGACCGGCACGCGCGCGATTTTCCAGCGCCAGCTGAACACCGCCATCAAGCGCGCCCGCTTCCTGGCCCTGGTGCCGTACAGCGACCAGCACAAGATTTAAGGAGCACAACCCATGCAAATCATCCTGCTCGACAAGGTTGTGAACCTCGGCAACCTCGGCGAAATCGTCAAGGTCAAGGACGGCTACGCCCGTAACTTCCTCATCCCTTCGGGCCGCGCCCGCCGCGCCACCGAAGCCAACAAGGCGGAGTTCGAAGCCAAGCGCGTCGAACTGGAAAAGGCCGCTGCTGCCAAGCTGGCGGACGCCCAGGCCCAAGGCGAAAAGCTGTCCGGCACCGTGGTCAAGCTGACCCAGAAGGCTGGTGTGGACGGCCGCCTGTTCGGTTCCGTGACCAACCATGACATCGCCGAAGAGCTGAGCAAGCAAGGCTACAAGGTCGCCAAGGCCCAGGTCCGCATGCCCAATGGGCCCATCAAGGTCGTGAGCGAGTCCACCGTGAGCGTGGCCCTGCACACCGACGTGGTGGTGGACGTGACCGTGGCGGTGCTCGGCGAAACCGCCTGATCACTCGCCTCCGGCCACCAAGCAAAGCCGCCTTCGGGCGGCTTTGCTGTTTGTGCTGGCGTACCAGCGCTGCCGGGAAGCTGCGGCGCATACAGCACTGCCCACCGGCATTCCACCCGTTATCCACAGACTTGTGCAATGACGATGGGCCCGGCTGGCGATAGCATCAAGGGCTGTCTGGGCCAGGCCTGCGGTGAATCCGTGTGGACTGCCGCGCCCGAGCGCCGCCCCGCTCAGAGCGGGCAAGCGGCTCGGCCGCAAGGTCGGGGCGCTGCATGCGGTACGTCACGGCGCGGTGCCATCGGGCCGTGATGAGGTGGGCGGTGCCACCCGGTCACCGGCCGCGATGATGGCCAGCGCCCCCGGTGCTTGCGCTGGGCCTTTTTCCGTAGCCGTGGTTTTGGTCAAACTGGTTTGCTTTGCCTGTTAAAGGATTTCATGTCTGCTGTGTTCCCCCCCCTTGACGACGGTTTCACCCCGGTGCCGGACCGTGAAATCGCCAAGTTGCGCGTGCCTCCGCATTCCATCGAGGCCGAGTCGAGCGTCCTGGGCGGGCTGCTGCTGGACAACAATGCGTGGGACCGGGTGGGTGACCTGCTGGTGGAGAGCCACTTCTACCGCCACGAGCACCAGATGATCTTCACGGCCATCGGCGCGCTGATCAACGCCAGCAGGCCGGCCGATGTGATCACGGTGTTCGAGCACCTGACCAACCTGGGCAAGGCCCAGGAGATGGGCGGCCTGACCTATCTGAACAGCCTGGCCCAGTACGTCCCCAGTGCGAGCAATATCCGCCGGTATGCCGAGATCGTTCGCGAGCGGGCCATTCTTCGCAAGCTGGTCACGGCCAGCGACGAGATATCCACCAATGCCTTCAGCCCACAGGGCAAGACGGTCGAGCGCATTCTGGACGAGGCCGAGTCCAAGATCTTTGCCATTGGCGAAGAAGGCTCGCGGACCAAGCAGGGCTTTCAGTCGCTCGACACGCTGGTGATTGACCTGCTCGACCGTGTCCAGGAGATGGCCGATAACCCGGTGGACGTGACCGGCGTCCCCACCGGTTTTGCCGACCTCGATCGGATGACGAGCGGGTTGCAGGCGGGCGATATGGTGGTGCTGGCCGCGCGTCCCTCCATGGGCAAGACCTCGCTCGCGGTGAATATTGCAGAGCATGTGGCGCTCAACGAAGGCCTGCCGGTTGCCATCTTCTCGATGGAAATGGGGGCGGCGCAGTTGGCCGTGCGTATCGTGGGCTCGATCGGACGGGTCAATCAGGGCAACCTGCGCACCGGCAAGCTGACCGACGAAGAATGGCCGCGTCTGACGGAAGCCATCGAGAAGCTGCGAGCTGTGTCGCTGCACATCGACGAAACGCCGGGCCTCACGCCGAGTGAGCTGCGCGCCAATGCGCGCAGGCTTGCACGGCAGTGCGGCAAGCTCGGCCTGATCGTGGTGGACTACCTGCAACTGATGAGCGGATCGGCATCGTCGGGATCCGACAACCGCGCCACCGAACTGGGCGAAATCTCGCGGGGCCTCAAGATGCTGGCCAAGGAACTGCAGTGCCCGGTGATCGCACTGTCGCAGCTCAACCGCTCGGTCGAGCAACGTACCGACAAGCGCCCCCTGATGTCCGACCTGCGCGAGTCCGGTGCCATTGAGCAGGATGCTGACATCATCATGTTCATCTATCGCGACGACTACTACAACAAGGACTCCAAGGAGCCCAACGTGGCCGAGGTCATCATCGGCAAGCAGCGCAACGGGCCAACCGGCACTGTGAAGCTGTTCTTCCAGAAGAACCAGACGCGCTTTGAAAACCTGGCGATGGGCTCGGGGGATGATTACTAGCCAAAAAGGCTAGTAGCGCACGCTGTATAAGCGCTGAATGCTATACTTATAATAGCATCCGGTATCAGGCGTGGTCTCCTGCAACGTGTAGGCGATGCCCCAGGCTGCCATGCACGTTTGATTGCGCCGTGGAGCACTCTGGCGGCCTTGCCGAAAACAAGCCGTCAACGGCCGTTTTCAGGTTGATTGCACCACCGCCCAGACCAGCAGTCCAAGACAGGTGGCGCCCAGCACGGCGATAGCGAGGGTCAGGCGGCGGTTGCGTTTGCGCAGGTCTTCCACCGCGCGTATCACCTGCGCGTTTTGCTGCGCCAGCGACTGGATGAGCGCCGCGCTGTCGATCTGCTCCTGCTCGAGCTGGCCCACGCGTTCGCGCAGGTGCTCGAGTTGCAACTCGACAGGCATTGCAGCTTCGTCACTTGCGCCCGCCAGCAACGCAGCGCTGTTGGCCCCGGCTTTGGCCTTGTGAGTGGTGCCAAGCAGCTTCTTGGCGGCGTTCAGAATCTGGGGCGCAGCCTCAATCACATCGCCCCATGGCACGAGTTTGAGCGCTGCGATCCACCCCACAATGACTAGAGCACTTCGCTGGCAAAGTCGGCCAGGCGCGACCGCTCGCCGCGTGCCAGCGTGATGTGCCCGCTGTGCGGCCAGCCCTTGAAGCGGTCGACCGCATAGGTGAGACCTGACGAGCCTTCGGTGAGGTAGGGCGTGTCGATCTGCGCCAGGTTGCCCATGCAGATGATCTTGGTGCCCGGGCCCGCGCGCGTGATGAGGGTCTTCATCTGCTTGGGTGTCAGGTTCTGGGCTTCGTCGATGATGACGTACTTGTTCAGGAAGGTTCGGCCGCGCATGAAGTTCATGCTCTTGATCTTGATGCGGCTGCGGATGAGTTCATTGGTGGCCGCGCGGCCCCATTCGCCGGCATTGCCGCCGTCGCCCTTGGCCAGAAACTCCAGGTTGTCGTCCAGCGCGCCCATCCACGGGCCCATCTTTTCTTCTTCGGTGCCGGGCAGGAAGCCGATGTCCTCGCCCACGCTGACTGTGGCGCGGGTCATGATGATTTCGGTGTACCGGCGGTCGTCCAGCACCTGCGTCAGGCCGGCGGCCAGTGCCAGCAGCGTCTTGCCGGTGCCGGCAGTGCCGGTCAGTGTGACGAAGTCGATCTCGGGATCCATGAGCAGGTTCATGGCGTAGTTCTGCTCGCGGTTGCGCGTGGTGACGCCCCAGACGGCATTTTTCGCGGAACCGTAGTCTTTGAGCGTCTGCAGCACTGCGGTTTTTTCGCGGATTTCACTCACGCGCGCAAACAGGCTGGGCTCGCCGGGCGCTTCAAAGTACACAAACTGATTGATCATCAGCTGCGGCACGATGGGCCCGCCGATGCGGTAGTACATGTGCGCGCCGCTTTGCCAGCTCTCGACGTTCTTGCCGCTCTTGGACCAGAAATTCTGCGGCAGGGCCAGCACACCCGCGTAGAGCAGGTCGCCGTCTTCCAGGGTTTTATCGTTCTGGTAGTCCTCGGCATTGAGGCCCAGGGCGCGGGCCTTCACGCGCATGTTGATGTCTTTGGACACCAGTACCACTTCGCGCGGCGCATGTTCCCTGGCGAGCGCCGCTACCACCCCCAGAATCTGGTTGTCGGCCTTGCCCTGGGGCAGGCTGGAGGGCAGGCTGTAGTCCAGCGGCGCTGTCTGGAAGTACAGGCAGCCCCGGGCGGCTTGTTGGCCCGTGGAATCGAGCTTGAGCCCGCAGCCGATATCCGCACCCCGCACGCCAGCCAGGGCATCGAGCGTGCGGCTGGTCTGGCGGCCGTTGCGGGCGACTTCCGTCATGCCCTTCTTGTGGCCATCGAGCTCTTCCAACACGATCATCGGCAGGAAGATGTCGTGCTCTTCAAACCGGAAGATGCTGGTTGGATCGTGCAGCAGCACGTTGGTGTCGAGCACGAAGAGCTTGGCCGGGCCGCGGGCGCCGTTCTGGCGCTTGTTGGGGCCGCTGGCCACCGCCGTTGGCACCATGTCCACTGATTTGGTCATCGCGACTGGCGCCGAGGCTGCAACCGGTGCCTTGGCCGTGGTCTCGGCACGGCGGGCCTTGCCGCGAGGCGGTGCCTCGGCGATGGCGGGTGCAGCCGGGGTTGGGTCGCTGTCACCCGCGCGGCCCCGGGTCGGCTTGGCCCGAGCTTGATCTTCAATGCGGGCGCGCGTTGCGCTCTGCAAGCCGCTGGGCGCCTCGGGCATGGAGGCAGACGCTGCGTTGTCGCTCTTGCGTCCACTGCGAACCGTGGCGGTGGAGCGGGTAGGAACGGCGGCCTCCCCCTGGGCTGCGTCGGCTGCAGATGTGCGTGGGTGAGCGGTGAGCTCGAAGGCTTCGGGCGCCAGAAGCGCAGCGCGGCGGCTGGGTGCGGGTGGCAGGGGCATGGGTGGCAGGGTCTCGGTCGATGGAATTGATCAGAAATGAAAAAGCCGCCTGGAGGCCAAGGCGGCTTTTCGATGGGGGACAAGCGTTGCGTGTACCAGCAGCATCAAACCATTATGCCTACAGGCCAAGACAGAACCGCTCAGGGCCAGTAGCGATAAAGCGACAGCCTTCGCCGGGCCCCGCGCGCAGTCAGGCGGCCTTTTTCAGTGCCTTGATGGACTTCACGGCTTTTAGTACCTCATCGACATGCCCGGGCACTTTCAGGCCGCGCCACTCTTGCACCAGCACGCCATCGGGGCCGACCAGGAAGGTGCTGCGCTCGATGCCCTTGACCTTCTTGCCGTACATGATTTTGTTTTTGACCACGCCGAACATATGGCACATTTTTTCTTCCGTGTCGGCGATCAGCTCAAAGGGCAGCTCCAGCTTTTGCTTGAAATCGTCGTGCGACTTCATGTTGTCGCGCGATACGCCAAAAACGGCTGCTCCCGCCTTCACGAAGTCCTTGTACCTGTCGCGAAACTGCATGGCTTCTGTTGTGCAGCCCGGTGTGTTGTCCTTGGGGTAGAAGTACAGAACGAGAATCTGGCCGAGGTGGGAGGTGTTGGAGACCTTGGTACCGCCGGTCGCGTTGGCTTCAAATTCAGGGAGGGGTTTGTTGACAACGATCGCCATAGCACTTCAATCTCTCAGGTGTAGTCGTTGGTAAGTCGGGGAATGGTGTGTGTTATTGCTCTTGTGATTAGCCCCGCCAGCAACCCGACATTTTACCCCGAAACCCCTGGCCAACCAAATGTAAGACAGTGTGTCGGGGTGCCTGTGACGGTGGGTAGAACCCAGGGCTGTGCTGTCTCGCGCCCTGCCATCTGCGGGGGGTGCAGGAGCCGTCCGCAGACTTCATGAGGGGTGTCAAAGGTCTTCGAGCAGCAGGGCGGCCACCACGTTGCGGCCTTCGCTGGCCAGGATGTTGTAGGTTCGGCAGGCGGCCGCCGTGTCCATGGTTTCCAGCCCGATGCGGCGCGCCATCAGGGGCGCCTGCCATGCCGGCGGCGGGAAGCGGTTGCGATGGCCGCTGCCAAAAATCACCAACTCGGTTTCGAGCAAAGCGAGCTGGGCGAAATGCTCGGCGGTGAGGTCGTCAAACCGTGCGCAGGCCCAAGGCTGGCGCGTGCCTTTCGATCCAAGGATCAGGCTGTGGGCAATTTTTTCTCCGTCCACCTTGATCCAGCCTGGGCCGTAGCCGCTGATGGTTTGCGCTTCGGAGCGGTCGGGCTGGAATTTCATGCGATGGGCCTTGGGGCAAAGCGGTGATGGCGGGCTGGCGCAGGCTCGCACAGGTGGAAACACCCGGCACAAGGCTGAACTGTGGTCAAATTATAGGTTTCGCCACAGAGTGCCCGCCCTTGGGCGGCCCCCGCCTCCAGCACCACCGCCAGCGCATGAAAACCGTCCAAAAGTCCGCCAAGCTCGCCAACGTTTGCTATGACATCCGGGGCCCGATCATGGACGCGGCCAAGCAGATGGAAGAGGAAGGCCACAAGATCATCAAGCTCAACATCGGCAACCTGGCCGTGTTCGGGTTTGATTCCCCCGAAGAGATCCAGCAGGACATGATTCGCAACCTGCCCAACTCGGCGGGTTATTCGGACAGCAAGGGCATTTTTGCAGCCCGCAAGGCGGTGATGCACGAAACCCAGAAGCAGGGCATCAAGGGCGTGACCCTGGATGACCACCGCCATTGGCAGCAGCAGATCCGGACGGTGACGCGATCGTTTGCTATAGGGGGGCTCGCCATCCTGATGCTGGTCGGTGCAGCCACGACCGCGATCATCGTCTCCGCGACGCGCAGTGCGCTCTCAGCGAACAAGGAGATTGTTGAAGTGCTGCATTTCGTCGGCGCCACGGACC
>JBKCTS010000233.1:0-10156 GCA_046318695.1 Acidovorax sp. | reverse complement strand
CCAGGGGATTGCCTTCGCCATCGGTGTTCCTCCGCATATCTACGCATTTCACTGCTACACGCGGAATTCCATCCCCCTCTACCGTACTCTAGCTATGCAGTCACAAATGCAGTTCCCAGGTTGAGCCCGGGGATTTCACATCTGTCTTACATAACCGCCTGCGCACGCTTTACGCCCAGTAATTCCGATTAACGCTTGCACCCTACGTATTACCGCGGCTGCTGGCACGTAGTTAGCCGGTGCTTATTCTTACGGTACCGTCATGAACCCCAGGTATTATCCAGAGTCTTTTCGTTCCGTACAAAAGCAGTTTACAACCCGAAGGCCTTCATCCTGCACGCGGCATGGCTGGATCAGGCTTGCGCCCATTGTCCAAAATTCCCCACTGCTGCCTCCCGTAGGAGTCTGGGCCGTGTCTCAGTCCCAGTGTGGCTGGTCGTCCTCTCAGACCAGCTACAGATCGTCGGCTTGGTAAGCTTTTATCCCACCAACTACCTAATCTGCCATCGGCCGCTCCGTGAGCGCAAGGCCTTGCGGTCCCCTGCTTTCATCCGTAGATCGTATGCGGTATTAGCAAAGCTTTCGCTTCGTTATCCCCCACTCTCGGGCACGTTCCGATGTATTACTCACCCGTTCGCCACTCGTCAGCACCTTGCGGCCTGTTACCGTTCGACTTGCATGTGTAAGGCATGCCGCCAGCGTTCAATCTGAGCCAGGATCAAACTCTACAGTTCGATCTTGATTTTTTTCGCTCTCTCGAGCAACTCATTTAAGAATTGAAGTGAACTTCACTTCTTTTCATGAGCGTTTTCAGTGCTATGCACTAGTTCCAAAGAACTTGGCATTCGCCATCAAACGCCCACGCTTATCGGCTGTATGTTTTTAAAGAACCAGATCAAACCAAGCTTGCAGCCCGCCTTGATCTCTTGCTTCGCCGCGATCAGCGAAGCCTTGTATTGTAGCACGGCTTTTTGGGTGCCGTCAAAAAATTTCTCACCCCGCCAGGTCAACCGCCCAAGTTCCAAGCCGCACCAGCGTTCACCGGCACGCCCCAACCAGGTCGTTAGCTCTCAGGAGCGAAGCCTCAAATTCTACACCGGTTTTTTACTCCGCTGCAATCGAGCGCAGACTTTTTGAGCACCAGCATCACCCAGCGATGCTTGCGCCACCCAAAAAACTATGCACCCCCTGGGCTGTCGGGGCCACGCGCCTGGGAAGCCATCGCGGCGGCGGAGGTTTTCCTGGCTGCACCAGAGTGCACGCTTGACTAGGGCCGAATAAGACACATCAAAGGCGCCACTTCTCGAGCAACTTCTCGGGGCCGAGGCTGTCGTAGCTTTCAAACGGTTGGTGGATCCAGGGATTGGTAGGAAGGAACTCCACCGAGTAATCGGCGGTAAATGACGACAAACCCTTCGTCCAGATCACCGCGCTGCGCAGCTCCGTGATGGGCGCATAGTTGGTTTTGAGCATGTTGATCACCGCATTGAGGGTGTGCCCCGAGTCTGCAAGGTCGTCCACCAACAACACCCTACCGGCGATCTCACCTTTTGGGGTAGTGATGAAGCGGGCAATGTCGAGATGCCCTTGAACCGTTCCCGCCTCCGCCCGATACGAACTCGTGGACATGATCGCCAACGGCTTGTCGAAGATACGGCTCAAGATGTCCCCGGGCCTCAACCCACCTCGGGCAAGACAGAGAATGGTATCGAACGCCCATCCTGATTGGTAAATCTTCAACGCCAGCTTTTCGATCAGGCTATGGTATTCATCGTAGCTTACGTACAGATGCTTGCCGTCTTCGGTCAACATGTCGCTCTCCAAATCACTTGGGGGCTATTACACAAGGGCTCATCAATCTGGAGCGTAAGGATGACGCATCACGATCGTATGATCGCGGTCAGGACTCGTCGAGATCATGTCGATCGGGACACCCGTAACCTCCGCAATGCTTTCAAGGTAGTCGCGCGCTGCTTGCGGCAGCGCGCTGTAGGTGGTGACGCCCACCGTAGAGTCACTCCAGCCCGGCAGCACCTTGTAGACCGGCTTGCACCGCGCGATGTCATCTGCACCCATCGGAAGCAGGTCGATGTGCTTACCGTCCAGTTCGTAACCGGTGCACAAAAAGAGCTCACTCAGTCCATCAAGCACGTCAAGCTTTGTGATGCAGAGCCCCGACAGACCGTTGACCTGAGCGCTTCGCTTCAGCAAAGCTGCATCAAACCATCCGCAGCGACGGCTTCTTCCAGTGGTAACGCCCTTTTCCGCACCCACTGTGCTCATGTGATGTCCGGGCGTACCTGGCGTTTCCCAATCCAGTTCCGTCGGAAATGGCCCCCCGCCCACGCGAGTGCAATACGCCTTGGTGATCCCAAGCACGTAGTGCAACATTCCCGGCCCCACGCCCGCGCCTGCCGCAGCGTTTCCGGCCACACAATTACTGGAGGTGACATAGGGATCGGTGCCGTGGTCCACGTCAAGCAAGGTTCCTTGGGCGCCCTCAAAAAGCAGATTGGCTCCCGCAGCATTCGCCTCGTTGAGTTCACGGGATACGTCTGCCATCATCGGCTTGAGCAGCGTGGCGTGGCGCATCGCTTCAACATAGACCGCATCGAACTGCACCTTGCCCTCGGCAATATAGGGGCGCAGAGCATCACCGAACTGAAAGGCCCCTGAGTTCAAATAGGTGCTGAGAACGTGGTTGTGCAAGTCGAGCAGTTCTCGCAACTTGAAAGCAAAGCGCTCGGGGTGCTTTAGATCCTGGACTCTGAGCGCACGACGGGCAATTTTGTCCTCATAGGCGGGGCCGATCCCTCTGCCTGTAGTTCCGATTTTCTCGGTGCCGCCCTGCTCACGGGCGGCCTCGCGCGCCACATCGATTGCAGCATGAAAAGGAAGGATCAGGGGGCAGGCCTCGCTGATTCGAAGTCGCGAACGCACTTCCACGCCTGCTTTTTCCAAGCCCTCGATTTCCTCGAACAATTTCGCAGCAGAAAGCACGACACCGTTGCCGATGTAGCACTTGACTCCGGGACGCATGATTCCACTGGGTATGAGGTGCAATGCGGTTTTCACCCCGTTGATAACAAGCGTGTGGCCCGCGTTATGACCACCTTGAAAACGCACGACACCCTGCGCGCTTTCGGTCAACCAGTCGACAAGCTTGCCCTTCCCCTCGTCGCCCCACTGCGTGCCCACCACAACAACGTTGCGACCTTTGGTTGCTTTCATCTCAGACCCACTTCAATTTTCAAAAGTATCAACTGGCTGGACCACCCATTGGCCTGCCTTTTGGACAAGTTCACGATCACAGCAAAATTCGTCCACCTCGCTCTCCCATCCCGGAAGAACGCAGACCACGGTTTCCCCCGACCGACGCAGCGCCGCGATCGCAGCATTCACGTCAGAACCTTCGCCCCACGGAGCGCGAATGGCTGCTCTCAGCGCCCTCGGCTGCACGACGGATACCACCTGCTTGATGTCCAGGCTAAACCCGGCAGCAGGGCGGTTTCGGCCAAACACCGCGCCCACTTCATCGTACCGGCCTCCGCGCACCAAAGCGTCACTGGCTCCGGGCGCGTAAATTGCAAACCGAGCGCCGCTGTAGTACGCGTAGCCGCGCAAATCCGCCAGGTCGACACTGACCGAAACATCCACGAGCTTCGAAGCAAGCCACCGCAAGTTCGATAAGACCTGGGCCACCCCCGCTATGCCGTGCAGAGATTTTTCGGCTTCATCCAACACGCTGATGTCACCGTAGAGTTGGGGGAGTGCCAGCAGACCCTCTCTGGATCGCTTGGGAAACTCTCGGGTCAAGTCAGCCAGTGCACTGACGTCTTTAGCCGCCAACGCGCTGTGAATCGCACTGAGCAAACCGGGAGAGGGCGCTAGACCTGACAGAAGCGCGCGAACAAGACGGACATCGGCGAGATCCACCGTAGTTTGAGCAACCCCCGCGACTGCCAGCGATTCACGCGCTAGCTGCAACGACTCCAGATCAGCCTCAAGACCTGCATGGCCATAAATCTCTGCCCCAAACTGAAGCGGTTCCCTTGTGGCGTGTGGCCGATCGGGTCGAGCATGCAAAACCGGCCCGCAATAGCACAGCCGTGTCACGCCGCGACGGTTGAGCAAATGGGCGTCAATCCGAGCAACCTGAGGGGTCGTATCTGCCCGTAAACCCATCGATCTGCCAGACAACTGATCGACGAGTTTGAACGTCTGAAGATCAAGGGCCTCGCCTGTCCCGGTCAAAAGAGACTCGAGATGCTCCAGCAATGGCGGCATGACAAGTTCGTAACCGTAACAGCGGGCGGTGTCTAGGAGCCCGCGGCGCAGTTCTTCGATGTGACGCGCCTCAGAAGGCAAAACATCGGCAATGTGATCCGGTAGGACCCAAGCGGACATGGGAAATGGGGAACTGTTAAAACAGCGATTCTACCGGTAGCGGACCAAGCCACGGAGGCGGCAAGATTGCGGCCTTAGCTGGCACGCCACGAACTGCCGACACAACTGTTCATGGATCGGCGGGATCTTCACTGAAAGGCGCTTCAACTTGTCGCATGCAAAGGCCGAGACATTCCTCTGGTCCTCTCGTTTATGTAGCCATAAAAAACGCCCAACTGAGTTGGGCGTTTTTTGGCGCTATTTGCAAGTACTGGGAATATTTGCAAGATCAATGAGAACCTACATCAGGACCGAAGTTACGTGACAAAAAACATCGGCCCCAGGAGGGCCGATGCGAGGTGGTTCAGAGTTGGGGTGGTTTGCCGCAGGCCGTTCAGCCGCTGGTTGACTTGGTGTCGCTGAAGCGCCCGTAACTCTGCAGACGTTCATAACGGCGCTCGAGCAAATCCTTGGTTTTCAGGTCGGCGAGCTGCCGGAACGCATCGCCCAGGGCACGCTTGAGGAATGCAGCCATCTGCTTGTGATCGCGGTGGGCTCCGCCAACGGGCTCGCTCACGATCTTGTCCACGAGGCCCAGCGCCTTGAGTCGGTGGGCGGTGATGCCCAGCGCATCGGCCGCCTCCTGCGCCTTTTCGCTGGTCTTCCAAAGGATGGAGGCGCAGCCCTCAGGGCTGATGACGGAGTAAATGGCATATTGCAACATCACCACCTGGTCCGCCACACTGATCGCCAGCGCTCCACCCGAGCCGCCCTCGCCGATGATGGTGGTAACGATGGGTACTTCAAGTTGCGCCATCTCGAAGATGTTGCGACCAATGGCTTCGGACTGGCCGCGCTCCTCAGCATCAATGCCGGGATAGGCGCCGGGCGTGTCCACGAACGTGAACACCGGAAGATTGAATTTTTCGGCTGTCTTCATGAGGCGCAGAGCCTTGCGGTAGCCCTCGGGCTTGCTCATGCCGAAGTTACGCAGGGCGCGCTCCTTCGTGTCGCGCCCCTTTTGGTGGCCCAGCACCATGCAGGCATGTCCGTTGAAGCGGGCCAGCCCACCGACGATCGACAGGTCGTCGGCATAGTGCCGGTCGCCATGCAGCTCCACGAAGTCGGTGAAGATCTCGCGCACGTAATCGAGCGTGTAAGGGCGCTCGGGATGACGGGCGATCTTGGTGATCTGCCAGGGCGAGAGCTCGCTGTAGATGTCCTTGGTGAGCTGCTGGCTTTTCTTGCTGAGCTGGTCGATCTCTTCCGAGATGTCGACGGCGCTTTCGGTTTGCACGTAGCGCAATTCTTCAATCTTGGATTCCAGTTCGGCAATGGGTTGCTCAAAATCCAGAAATGTCTTTTTCGCCAACGTTTTTCTCCTTGGAATCGCGCCGCTTTGGGCAGTCAGCTGCAGGCGGGCCGCACTTTAACCGAGGTGCAACCCGATGTGAAGGCTCGTGAGCGATGGTCAGTAAACCACCGGCAGCGGGTCCAGCGACCGCCAAATATACCCAGTTGCCACACTGCACCAGGGCTTCCAGGCCTCAGCGACTTCACGGGCTTCGCTGCGGCTGACCGGGTCGCCCGAGAAGTAGTTTTGGCTGATGCCGTTGATCAGGCCGACATCATCCAGGGGCAGCACGTTGGGGCGCCTGAGGTGGAAGATGAGGAACATCTCAGCCGTCCACTGGCCAATGCCCCGAATGGCCACCAGTTCGGCAATGATGGCCTCGTTGTCCATCGCCTCCCAGTCTTTCACGTGCAGCTTGCCACCCTCGAAGTGCATGGCCAAATCGACCAGGTAGTCGACCTTGCGGGCCGACAGGCCAGCCGCGCGCATATCGTCGATCTTGAGCTTGAGCACGCTCGCAGGCCTCATGCTGTGAGGCAGCGCCGCAAAGCGCTCCCAAACGGTCTGCGCCGCCTTCACCGAGATCTGCTGGCCCACAATGCTGCGCGCCAGAGTGGTGAAGGCATCGCCCCGCGTCTGCAAGGCGGCGTCACCAAACCGGGGGATGAGCCGTTTCATCACCCGGTCTTTCTTCATCAGGTGCTTGCACGCTTCTGCCCAGTAATAGGGCGTAGACAGGGCGGGCGCAGCGGTGTCCTTCGCTATCTTTTTAGTAGCTACCAAAATCTGCTCCGTCTGCCCCAGGGGGCATTTTTTTAAAAGGCAGTTCGCTCACTGCGCGGCTTCCCATGTGGTGCCGGCGGCAGAGTCCTTGAGGACGATGCCCTGGGCCAGAAGCTCCTGGCGGATACGGTCGGCTTCGGCAAAATTCCTGGCAGCCTTGGCGGCTGCGCGAGCCGCAATCTGGGTCTGAATGTCTGCCTCGTTCACCGCCACACCAACCTGCAGGAATGCCCGGGGGTCACCCTGCAGCACTCCCAGACAGCCGCCCAGCGCACGCAGAAGACCCGCCAGTGCGGGCGAACGGGTCTTGTTGACCTCGCCTGCCAATTCAAACAGCACGGCCACCGCCTCGGGCGTGCCGAAATCCTCGTCCATGGCGGCCTTGAAGCGTGCGGCGTAGGGATCGGCCCAGTCGATCTTTGCCTGGTCTGCCGGGGCGACCAGGCTGAGGGCGGTGTACAGGCGCTTGAGTGCCTGGCGCGCATCGTCCAGGTGGGCATCGCTGTAGTTCAGCGCGCTGCGGTAGTGCGCGCGCACGAGGAAAAAACGCACCGTCTCGGCGTCGTACTGCTGCAGCACGTCGCGGATGGTAAAGAAGTTGTCCAGGCTCTTGGACATCTTTTCGTTGTCGACCCGCACAAAACCGTTGTGCATCCAGAACTTTGCAAGCGGCTTGCCAGTGGCCCCTTCGCTCTGCGCGATTTCGTTTTCGTGGTGGGGAAACTGCAGGTCAGCACCGCCGCCGTGGATATCAAAGGTTTCGCCCAGCGTGGCGCAGCTCATGGCAGAGCACTCGATGTGCCAACCGGGGCGGCCGGGGCCGAACGCGCTGTCCCACTTGGCCTCGGGCGGCTCCTCGGGTTTGGCTGCCTTCCACAGCACAAAGTCGAGCGGGTCTTCCTTGCCGGCCTCCACCGCCACGCGCTCGCCAGCGCGCAGCTCGTCCAGCGACTTGCCCGAGAGCTTGCCGTAGCCGACAAACTTGCGCACGGAGTAGTTCACATCACCACCGGGCGCGCGGTAGGCCAGACCCCGGTCTTGCAGTTGGCTGATGAGCGACAGCATCTGCGGGACGTACTCGGTCGCGCGGGGTTCGGCGGCCGGCGGCTCGATGCCCAGCGCGCCAATGTCGGTGTGCATGGCAGCAATCATTTCGTCCGTCAGCGTGCGGATGGTGATGCCCCGCTCCAGCGCACGCCGGATGATCTTGTCATCGATGTCGGTGATGTTGCGAACATAGGTCACACGCATCCCGCTGGCCTTGAGCCAGCGCTGCACCACGTCGAACGCCATCATCATGCGCGCATGCCCGATGTGGCACAGGTCGTAGATGGTCATGCCGCATACGTACATACGCACATGGCCGGGTTCGAGCGGGGAAAACTCTTCCAAAGCACGCGAAAGCGTGTTGTAGATGCGCAAGCTCATCAAAATTTAGTAACGGGAACTGGATGGGGTGGGCCCGTACGGACCGGGCAGCGACAGGCGGATGCCTGCGCAGGAGGGACCTGCAGGGGACAGCCCCTCAACAGCGGCGGCGATAGCATACTGACATGGCAACCCCCTCAGCTACAATCTTGCGCAGTATAAGCTCCGACCGGCCAGTAGCGGCCCAACCCACCGACCCGCCCATGAAGCAAGTTCGACGCACCCTTCCACAACTACTGCGCGTGGTGGCCCTGACCGCACTGGTGGGCACAAGCACGGTCCATGCCGACGACTATGCCGACATTGCCCAGCTGCTCAAGGCAGGCAAGTCGGCAGATGCCCTGGCCCGGGTGGAACAGCGCCTGGCTGCCAATCCCCGCGATCCGCAGTTACGTTTTCTGCGCGGCGTGGCCCAGGCAGACTCCGGCAAGGCAGCAGACGCCATCGCAACTTTCACCAAGCTCACGGAAGACTATCCCGAGCTCCCCGAGCCGTACAACAACCTGGCTGTGCTGTACGCCAACCAAAACCAGCTCGACAAGTCCCGTACAGCGCTGGAAATGGCGATCCGCACCAATCCCAGCTACGCCACCGCACACGAGAACCTCGGCGACATCTATGCCAAACTGGCCAGCCAGGCCTATAACAAGGCGCTGCAACTGGACGCTGCGAACGCCAATTCAGTCAAGCCCAAACTGGCTCTGATCCGGGAGCTGTTTTCTGCAGAAACTGCGGGCAAGCAAGGGCGCACGGCTGCGAACGCGCCTACTGTCGTCGCCACCCAGCGGCCAGCTACGGCTGCGCCTTCTGCTCCGGTGCCTGGCACCACCAAAACACCTCCACCAGCCGCGGCGCCCGCAGCCCCCCCCTCACCTGCACCCGCCCCTGCGCCGGCCGCTGCACCCACGCCAGCTCCTGCACCGGCGCCTGCACCCGCCTCTGCACCCGCGCCAGCGGCTCCTGCCGCCTCGGACAATGCGGCTGCGGTCAAGGCGGCGACGGCTGCTGTGCAGGCCTGGGCAGCCGCCTGGTCTGCCAAAGACGTCTCTGGCTACCTTGCGGCCTACGACAAGTCCTTCGATCCGCCTGGCAAGCAAACACGCGCCGCCTGGGAAAAGGAGCGCGAAGCACGGATTGTGGGCAAGTCGAAGATCAGCGTGAACATCAGTGACCTGAAGATTTCGGTTGAGGGTAACAAGGCCTCGGCGCGCTTTCGTCAGGTCTACACGGCCGACTCACTGAATGTGACCAGCCGCAAGACACTCGACATGGTCAACACCAATGGTCGCTGGATGATCGTTCGCGAATCCACGGGCGGCTGATGGTGCCATCCGAGTCGGCGACCGCACGCTGGGTGCGAACCATGACAGCCGCGCCACGCTAGAACGCAGCCGAGAGCTAGTATGTCTGTCGAGCTGTCCGCACGACGTCGCCGGGCTGCGGCGGGAGCGGTGATTGTTGTATCACTGCTTCATGCCGCCGTATCGCTTGCCCAAAGCGACAACAAGGCCCGACCCAAACCTGCGCAGGCCGGAGGATCCCTGGCGGCAAAGCCTCCCGCTCCGCCACCGCCCCTGCGCGATGGTGATGCCGAAGACCGGCTCCTTGCTGTCTACAGACTCATCAGCGCCGGGCAAAACCGCGAAGCCCTGCGACATGCCGCCTCGTCGGCGCTCGCCTCCCCGAAGTGCGAGCTCGCGCTGCGGGTGGTGGGCCACCTGCTCTCGGCGCGACTGCGTCCCATCCGTCAAATGGGCGATGCACAGGAGGCACATCCGCTGCGCAACATGCAGGTGATCGCCACGCTCGATGAACTGCGTAATGAGTCACGCCAGCGTGTGGACGCGCAGCGCATTCGCCCGCCAGCCAATACGGTTCCGGCCCAGTTTCTTGAACTATCACCGCGTTCGCGCCACGCCATTGCGGTGGACGCATCGCGCTCCAGGCTGTACCTTTTTGAAAACACCCCCGCCGGCTTGCAACTCGTGGCCGACTACTACGCCTCGGTGGGCAAGCTGGGCATCGACAAGAGCCTGGAGGGCGACCAGCGCACTCCGCTGGGGGTGTACTTCATCACCAGCCGGCTGGACCCCACCTCGCTGAAGGACTTCTACGGGGCTGGCGCGCTGCCCATCAACTAACCCAACCCACTGGACGTCAGCCGCGGCTAGACCGGCAGCGGCCTCTGGCTACACGGCTCACCAC
>JBKCTS010000232.1:0-3073 GCA_046318695.1 Acidovorax sp. | reverse complement strand
CACCCCCTTGTTTGGTCCACCAGGGCAGCAAGCCGCTGCTGGTGTCCAGGCCCCATGCCGGCACCCTGGTGCCACCGGCGCTGGCGGCACGCTTTACTGACGAAGCCCGCCAGGTGCCAGACACCGACTGGCACCTGGAGCGCCTGTATGCGTTTGCCAAGGATATGGGCGCATCCATCCTCGTGGCCACGCACTCGCGCTACGTGGTGGACTTGAACCGCCCGCCCGACGGCTCCAGCCTGTACCCCGGCCAGAGCGTCACGGGCCTGTGCCCGGTCGACACCTTTGACGACACGCCCATCTATGCCCGCGGCGATGTGCCCGACGATGCCGAAATTGCGGCGCGCCGTGAGGCGGTTTGGGTGCCCTACCACGCGCAACTGCGTGCAGAGCTGGACCGCATGCGCGCACAGCACGGCGCGGCGGTGCTGTGGGACGCGCACTCGATCCGGTCCGTGCTGCCGCGATTTTTTGAAGGCAGGCTGCCAGACCTGAACCTGGGCACCGCCGATGGCGCTAGCTGCGATCCGGCCCTGGCGCTGGAACTGCTTTCCATCGCCCGGCAGGCCAGCGGCTACACCGCCGTGCTCAATGGTCGCTTCAAAGGCGGGCACATCACCCGCCACTATGGCCAGCCGGGCCGCGGGGTGCACGCCATCCAACTGGAGTTGACGCAGTGCAGCTACATGCAGGAAACCTTGCCGTTTGATTACCTGCCCGATCTGGCCGCGCGTGTGCAGCCGCATCTGCACCGCATGCTGGCCGCCGCGCTGGCGTTTGCGGCGGCGGCATCCCAGGCGTGAGCCCCGCCAAATCGTGCAAACACGCCCCGGCGCTTGCGCGTGGCAGGGTGCGTGCCTGCTTCGTTGTGATCGAGACCAGGCTGCAGTCGCTCAGACCGCCCCGCGCTGCGCCATGGCCTCGCCCAATTGAATCGCGCGTGTGGGCGCCCATTGCGGGTTAAATTGCAGCGGCTCCGGCGGGAACAACATCACCACGGTGGAGCCCAGCAGGAACCGGCCCATCTCCTGGCCCTGTTGCAGTGTGACCTGACCCGGGGCGTAGTCCCACTGCCGCAGCGTGCCCGTGCGCGGCGGGTTCACCTGCCCATGCCACACGGTGGCCATGCTGCCCACGATGGTGGCGCCCACCAGCACCAGCACAAAAGGCCCCTGGGCCGATTCAAAAAAGCACACCACACGCTCATTGCGCGCAAACAGGCCGGGCACGCCGCGTGCCGTGGTGGGGTTCACCGAAAACAGGTCGCCCGGCACATGGATCATGCGCTTGAGCGCCCCGGCGCAGGGCATGTGAATGCGGTGGTAGTCGCGCGGGCTCAGGTACAGCGTGGCGAAGTGGCCGTTGTCAAACCGTGCGGCAGCGGCGGCATCACCACCCACCAGGGCCGTGCAGGAGTAGCTGTGGCCCTTGGCCTGGAAGATCTGGCCCTGGGCGATGGGGCCAAACTGGCTGATCGCACCGTCCACGGGGCAAATCAGGTCGGCCGTGGCCAGCGGGCGCGCACCAGGTTGGAGTGCCCGCGTGAAAAAGTCGTTGAAGCACGCATAGCTGGCAATGTCGGGATTGGCCGCCTCGGCCATGTTGACCCGGTAGCGGGCGACAAACCGGCGAATCGCTGCCGTGGTGAGGCCACCCAACCGGGCCGATGCCAACTTGCCAGCCACTGCGGTGAGCGCGCGTTTGGGAAGAACGTATTGGGGGAGTACGGCAAAGCGGTCGGACAAGACGTTCTTTCAGTGGCAATGGCTGGGCGGTGGATTCTACCGAGCAGCCTGCTGGTGGCTGGCGCTCGCGGTCGTGCCTGCGCCGGTTTCGGGCGGCGCGCCGGGCCCCGCTGACGCGGCAATCCGCCGCAGGTGACCGGTGCTGTGGGGGTGAATAAACATCTTGACCGAGGTGTTGCTCTTTGTGTTTCAACCGCTTACATTTGACACATCAAGGCACACCCGCTCGAAAGACGGGGTCGCAAAGCCACCGGTCTAACTCCGCACTGCGCGGACAAGACAGCGGGGTTGCCCACAGGGTCGCGCGCATCGTTGCTGCGGCCTGGCGTTTAGGCGCATGGCAACCCTTTCGCGGTGCGCGGCCCGTTCTTCATGGTGTGCGACCTTCAATCCGCACCCCTTGGAGAACACCATGCCAGCCAAAACACCCGCAGGTTCTGTTGCTCTGATGCGCCGCTGCGCGCGTTGGGCGGTCTGGGGGGGCGTTGCCCTCGCGGTCGTGGCTTGCGGTGGATCGGACGATTCCCAGGTCAGTGCAGAGGTCGCGTCCAGCACCATGACGCTGGCCTTGGAGCCCGACTCGCTGCCGCAGGAGGCTTCGAGCCAGGTCGCGCAGCCGCTGTTCCATATTGCGCCGGTGGTGTTGAACGCACCGGATGATGCAGACGTGCGGGACGCCAACGCGTCGGCCGTGATGTCCCCGAAACAACAGACTGTGCCGAATGAGTTCCGTGGGCTTTCCACCCGCGGGTTGACGCTGCCCAAGCTGGAAGAGGTGCGCATGAAGGCGGCGCAAGGCATGCCTTCGGCGTCGCAGGAAGATGGCGCCATGCCGTTGGCGGGCTCCGGGGTGGTGACCACCTACTCGGTGGCGCAGGTGCGGGCAGCCTACGGATTCAGCCCCTTGCCAGCGGTGGGCTCCAAGCCGGTCGGCGCACAGGCGGCGGCGCTGGGCGCGGGGCAGACGGTGTACATCGTCAATGCCATGCACAACCCGAACGTGGCAGCAGAACTGGCCGCCTTCAACCAGAAGTTCGGGCTGCCCACCTGTACAACCAAGGTGCTGCCCCCCGGCACCGCTTTGCCCTTGGCGCCTGCCTCGGTGTCCACGGGGTGCGAGTTGTGGGTGGCCTACAGCTCAGCGGCGGGGGCGATCACTGCCACACCCCCTGCCTACAACGCAGGTTGGGCGACGGAAATTGCCCTGGATGTGCAGTGGGCCCACGCGATTGCGCCCCTGGCGCGCATTGTGTTGATCGAAGCCCCTGATGCGTCCGTCAACAGCTTGGCGGCAGCAATACGCCTGGCCAATTCGATGGGCCCTGGGG
>JBKCTS010000231.1:0-5326 GCA_046318695.1 Acidovorax sp. | reverse complement strand
CGTTGGCTCCCAGGCGTGACGGGTTTTGCTCGGTGCCCCACACGGGCACGTCGAGCCTGCGCGCGATCTCGGCTAGGCGGCGGGCGTTGGCCAGCACGGCGGGGCCTTCAAACATGGCGGGCATCAGGCGCTCCTGGTAGTCGACCAGGACGAGTTGGGATTCAGTAACGTCGAGCAGCATGGTGTAAGCGTCGTTGGGGCGCGCCAGGGGCGCCGGTTCTTGTGCGGCAGCAGCACGGGGCAGCCTGGCCGACCGGGGATTGTCGCAGCCCGTCGGCTGGTCAGCGTGCGGCGTGCAGCACAGCCCGAACCGCCTGGCCCAGCACGGGTGCCATGGGCACGGCGTTGCTGGCGTGGGCAATGCAGTCGGTGCTCCAGACCTCGCCCACACCGGCATCGTGCAGCGCCTGCAACGCATCGCCCGCAAACAGGGCATGCGTCACCGCCACATCGACCGATGCCGCACCGGCCTGCCGCAGCAGTTGCGCGGCCAGCGCCAGGGTGCGGCCGGTGCTGGCCATGTCGTCCAGCAGCACAACGGCACGGCCGCGTGCATTCAGTGCGGGCAGCTTTATCGCCACATCGCGGTCACCGCGCCGCACCTTGGTGCACACGGCATGGTCAAAGCCGTGGCGCGCGGCGGCCTGGGCGATCCACTGGGCCGATTCGCCGTCGGGCCCCACCAGCAAGGCAGCCGGGCGGCGCTGGGCAATCAGGTCTGCCAGCGGCTCGGCACCTCTGAGCACCACCGCCTGCCGCACCGGCACTGCCTGCGCCAGCGTCGAGACACGGTGCAGGTGCGGATCGACCGTGATCACCGCATCGAACAGGCTTGCCAGAAAGCCCCCCACCACCTGCTGGCTGACCACCTGCCCTGGTTCGAACGCCATGTCCTGCCGCATGTAGCCCAGGTACGGTGCCACTAGTGTGAGGTGGCGCACGCCCAGTGCGCGCGCGGTGCGGGCGGCCAGCAGCAGCTCCACCAGCTTTTCGTTGGGCTGGTGCAGACTGCGCAGCAGCACGGCCTGCGGCGGCAGTGCGCCCGCAGCGTCCACAGGCAGCCGCAAGCGCAGCTCGCCATCCGGGAAGCGGTGGCGCTCAACGGCAAGCTCGGGCAGGCCAGCGGCCTGGGCCAGGCGCGTGGCCTGCGCCTGCTCGTCCTCGAAATACAGCAGGCAGGCACCGGGCATCGGGCAAGCGTCGGGGCTCATGGGGTTGCGGTGGCTGCGCCGGGGTCAGAATTCAACGAACACGCTGGGCACGTCGGCCGCAACGCCAATGGTGTAGCCGGTGTCGCGCAGGCAGGCCTGGCGCGCAAACTCCAGGTCGGCCGGGTAGCTGGCATGCACGCGGTACAGCATCTGGCCGCAAGCCACGGTATCGCCCAGCTTGCACAGCAGATCCACACCCGCGCCCTGCACCTTGGGTGCGCCCGCCAGCCGCGCCACGCGGGCGATCTGGTAGTTGTCGATACCGGTCACCACGCCCGCTGCGGGCGCTGCCACATCCAGCGTGAGCGCGCCCAGCGCCGGATGGTTGTGGTCAAACCCCTTGCTGCCCTGGGCCTCGATGATGGCGTTCATGCGGGCCAGCGCCCGGCCCGAATCGAGAATGTCGCGCGCAATCGCGTACCCATCGCCGCCGCGGACATCCGGGTCGCACTCAATCAGCCGCCCGGCCAGGCGCAGCGACTTCTGGCGCAGATCGTCCGGCGCACGCGGATCGTTTTGCAGCACGCGCATCACATCGCGCGCCTCCAGCACCGGCCCCACCCCGTTGCCCACAGGCTGGCGGCCATCGGTGATCACCACATCCAGCGACAGGCCCATGCGCCGCGCCACATATTCAAACATGCGGCGCAGGCGCTGGGCCTCGGGCATGGACCGCACCTTGGCCGTCGGCCCGATCGGAATATCGAGCACCAGGTGGGTAGCGCCCGCCGCCACCTTTTTGGACAGAATGGACGCCACCATCTGACCCGCCGAATCAATGGCCAAGGGGCGCTCCACCGAAATCAGCACATCGTCAGCCGGCGACAGATTGGCTGTGCCCCCCCAGGCCAGGCAGCCGCGATGGTCGCGCACAATGCCGCCCAGCTTGTCAAAGGGCAGCTCCACTTGCGCCAGCACCTCCATGGTGTCGGCCGTGCCTGCGGGCGATGTGATGGCGCGCGACGACGTCTTGGGGCACAGCATGCCGTGCGCCGCCACAATGGGCACCACGAGCATGGTCGTGCGGTTACCCGGTATGCCGCCAATGCAATGCTTGTCCACCACCAGCGGCTCATGCCAGTCCAGCCTGCGGCCTGATGCCACCATGGCATCGGTCAAAAAGAACACCTCCTCGCGGTCCAGCTCGTTGCGGTGGCAGGCCACCACAAAGGCCGTGAGCTCGATCTTGGAATAGCGGTGGTCTGCAATATCGCGCACGATGGCGCCAAAGTCGTCGCGCGTCAGCCGCTCGCTGGCCAGCTTGCGAAACAGCGCGCCCATCGACTCCGGCGGCTCAGCCTGCGCCACCGACACGGTGTGGCCGCTCTCCACCTTGAGTTGGGCAAAGGCGTCCTCCGACAGGCCCAACTCATTGCAGCCCACAATGGCCAGGTCATCCACCACATTCAGCGTGGCCAGAATGCGATGGCCATTGGCCTGCACCTCGATCTTGGACAAGGCCTGAAACCCTTCCGCCCGGTACACAGCGCAGTCACGGTGCAGATAAGCCACGTTTTCGCGCCAGGTGTCAATGGCCACGCGGCGCACGGCCAGGGCCGAATGCGGCAGCGGGCCAGCAGGCGCGGGCTCGGCCATGGGAACAGACGGCACCACGGGTGATGACAGCGCCGGAGAAATGGTGAGGTCAGCAGGCATGGCCGAAGACTACATCCAAACGGGGCGTGGTCGATGAGCTGCTAACGCATTTGCCCCGATAGCGCCGGTGGAACGTCACTTGCGCGATGCGGATGGACCCTGCGGGCAGCGTGGTCGTTTTGTTGGTGAACCGCTTGGCGCAGCCGGTGGGCTGCGGGTCTCTAACCGCACGGTACGCCGAGTGCCAGACGGTTTGCGATCCCCTACGAAGAGCGGTGCTCAGTGAACGATTACACGTCCTACTCAGTTCGCTTGTACTTAGGTACACTGACACCAAGCAAAGGACTTTGAACGATGGCCACGCATGACATTACCTGCCCCGTCTTTTTGGCGATGGACCGCAGCATCATTGATGACTTCATCCAGTGCACCGATGAAAGCATGCTGGAAATGGAGGCCTGCATCAAGTTGCTCAACGCCAATGCAGACGAAGACTGCGTGAGCCGCCTTTTCCGCGCCCTGCACTCGTTCAAGGGCAACTGCCAAATGGTAGGGCTCACGCCTTTTGTGGAGCCACTGCACAAACTGGAGGAGCTTGTGTCGCGCGTGCGCACCAAGGAGTGGAGTTACCACCCCATGCTCGGTCAGTTCTTGGTTTTCTCGTCCGATGCCATGACCGATTTGCTTACGCAACTGGTCACGAGCGGACGGTCTGATGGCCACACCCGCCAGACCATTTGCGATGTGTGTTCGGGCCTGCTCGCCAACGCCCAGCAGGACAAGCTCCCGCAGCAGTTCGCGCAAGCGATTGTCCAACTTGGCAAAACACCCATGAGCTCCGTGCTCGAACCCGTACGGCCACAAAAGGTTTCCCTGGAATTGCCCAGTGACATGGAGCTGATGCAGTCGCTCTCGGCCCGGCTCGATGACCTGAGCATTTACCGAAAAAATCGGGGCGATCAAGTAGTCAAGCTCTCGGCGCAGCTCAATGCCGCATTAGGCACACCCGTGAACCCGGAGCAGCTCAAGGCGGCTGCGCTCATGCACGATATTGGCATGGGCTTTATTCCCCACACGATTTTTAACCGCGAAGGCGGGCTGTCCAAAGAGGAGCTGCGCAAACTGCACGAGCACGTGATCACCGGCAGTCAGATTGTGATGCGCTTTGGCAAGTGGGACGAGGCCGCACACATGATATTGGACCACCACGAACGCTTCGACGGCACCGGCTATCCCAACGGCACGCGGGGCGACGCTATCCATCCTGGCGGACATATCCTGTCCATCATCGACACGTTTTGCGCCATCACCACCGAACGCTCCGACCGTGCGTTCAAGAAGAGTCTGCTCAGCGCCATTTCAGAAATCAACGCCAACAGCGACACGCAATTCAACCCCCAGATGGTAAAAGCGTTCACCGGCGTGGTGCGCACCATGATGACAGGCGGAGCCTAGGGAACCTATGCATAACTCCCTGCGGTCTGCGCGGGCCGGGGCTCGGGCAGTCCACGGCGTTGCTTTTTTTGCCAATAGCTTGGCTATTGGCTGCAAAAAGCGCCTTGTGGCCTATCCCGATCCGCACCAGCGCATCCTCGCGAGGGTTATGCAGAGCTTCCCTAGCCCGCATATCTCAGCAGGGACGCGGCCTGATTTGCAAGCGTTTGGGCCAGCGTTTGCTCGTCTGCGAGGCATTTTCCCTCCGGTCCCGCTCGGTTGGAGAAACGTTTGCAGCCCCGCTGCCTGTGACGTTCACCCCTCTCAGATGAAACGGTGAGTGATGGCTTGACCGTTCACAGACACACGAATGTTCGTTGAGAGTACGGCTTTGCAAAACACCTCGACGAGATGTGTTTGACCACTGGCTCCCTTGACTTGCACCGACAAGATGGGTCTTGCGCCTTTGACCGATACCGAGTCATGGTTTTCAGCCACGACCTTGTGTCCAATGATGAATTGACAGTTGGGCTGTCGAAGATCCCATTGGTTGATCACGTTGCAATGGACTCCGTCGATCATGAGGTCCCAGGCATCGAATGGTTTTTTTTGGCCGATGATGAAGGACCAGAGTTCTGACAATGAGACTTTGCGCGTCCTTTTGATGGTGTTGCCGATTGAGGCAAGGGGCTTGCCTTTGGCATCAGACTTAACTCCGTCCAAAACAGGCTGTCCAACCGTGGGCCAAGGGCCAAAAAGCTGTTCAACCACGCGATCTGCCATGAGTGCAATCATGTTTTCCCGACGTGACTCAAGGAAAAAGGTCGGGTGATAAACCAAGGTGAAGATCAGCCCATTCAGCAGACACTGCATGTCTGCAAACGTCAGCTCGGAGGCACTTTGAACGGTGCGCGTCTGTGCAAGGGTGAAACACCGTTTGACTCGGCGGTCTCAAATCTGAAGTGCAACACCGCAGGTTGATATTCAATGAATGGTAGCGGAGTTCTTCTCGGCGATAGCCGTCATGAATCGCTGAAAAGCCTGATAGGGAGAATCCCAGCCGAGCGTCTGACGAGGACGGTTGT
>JBKCTS010000230.1:0-1351 GCA_046318695.1 Acidovorax sp. | reverse complement strand
CAGACAGTGGCCGCACCTGTTGCTGCACCTGTTACAGCAGTTGCTTCAGCAACGGCACCTGCTCACACCGAAACACTGACCACTGACAGTCTTCAAAAGGTCGCCGCCCCCGCGCAAGCCGCTTCGAACCAGGCCACCTGGAGCCCCGAAGCCGAAAAGGAGCTGGGCAAGATTCCGTTCTTTGTGCGGGGCAAAGCGCGCCGCAACACTGAGCGATTTGCCCAAGACCTGGGCGTGGCCACCATCACCGTGGAGACGCTCTACGATGCCAAAGCCCACTTTAGCCGGTAAACAGGCTCCCGCAAGCGCACCGCGCATGAGCGTGGTGCTGCTGACCATGGACAGCCACTTGGCCAGCGCTGCCAGCAATGCCGCCGAGTGCCTGGCCCGCGACCTGCCCGGCCTGCACCTGCAAACCCACAGCGCCTCGGCCTGGCGCGACAGCGAAACTGCTCTGGCCGCTGCTCTGGCCGCTGTGGCGCAAGCCGACCTGGTCATCGTCACCATGCTCTTCATGGAAGACCATTTCCTGCCAGTACTCGACGCGCTGCAGGCGCGCCGCGAACACTGCGACGCCATGGTCTGCATCATGTCGGCACCGCAAGTCACCCAGCTCACCCGCATGGGCAAGCTGGTCATGGGGCGCGAATCGGGTGGGCTGATGGCCTTGCTCAAAAAGCTGCGCCCGAGCGCCAAGAACAAAGACACCGGCTCTGAGACGGGTGCACCGTCGAGCGCAGGTGCCAAGCAAATGGCCATGCTGCGCCGCCTGCCCAAACTGCTGCGCTTCATCCCCGGCACGGCGCAAGACCTGCGCCTGTTCTTTTTGACCATGCGCTACTGGCTGGCGGGCTCGGAGCACAACATCGAGCATTTGGTCAAAACCCTGGTGCACCGCTACGCCCAAGGCCCGCGCGAGCCGCTGCGCGCCCTGGCCCAGCCCGAAGACCCGATCGAATACCCCGAGGTGGGCCTGTACCACCCCAGTATCAAAGGCCGCATTAGCGAACAGCTGAGCGACCTGCCCGGCCACGGCCGCAAAGACCAGCCCGCCGTGGGCTTGCTGCTGCTGCGCTCGTATTTGTTGGCGGGCAACACCGCACATTACGACGCGGTCATTGAATCGCTGCAAGCGCGCGGTCTGCGCGTGATTCCAGCCTTTGCAAGCGGTCTCGACGCCCGCCCGGCCATGGACCGCTTTTTCAAGCCCGGCGTGGGCTGCCCTATCCAGTCGCTGGTCTCGCTCACTGGCTTCTCGTTGGTTGGCGGCCCGGCTTACAACGACGCCAGCGCCGCCGAAGTGGCCCTGAGCGAACTCGATGTGCCCTACATCGCCGCGCACCCGCTGGAG
>JBKCTS010000229.1:0-3787 GCA_046318695.1 Acidovorax sp. | reverse complement strand
GGCTATGGCCCTGATGCTCCAGCCCTGCTGGCGCAGCGATGCCAACGTCACTCTGTCTTCTGGCTGCAAGTGTTCGTATTTCGTTCCCATTTGCGTACATTACCCTCGGTGAGGGTGTTGCACTTCAGATTTGAGACCGCCATCAGTTATCTGGTGTTTCTTGAGAGACCACACGGCGGGATCTATGCTCATTTGTATCGTTTCATACGTTGGCGGTGAACTCTTCTGTCATCAGACATGGATCTTGATTTTCCTCCGCCATAGATCGCTACCCATCCCGCCATGACTGCAAAGACTGCGGATGACCCGGCAACGAGTAACTCCTGACCTCGCAAGGCGTGCCAGGTACCGAATGCGAATAGGGCGGAAGCGGAGCCAAGAACTAGCCTTCTTGCCCACACCCACAGAGAGAACATGACGCGCTCTCCGCGAGTTGGGGGATCGCTTGTGTCCAAATTGTCTTCGTAGAGAGACTGCCAGAAGACCCAGAAGGTGAAGGGAACGAGAAAGACAAGTGCAACGGCTTTTGTATGACCGCCGCTGGAAAACAAGAGCCAAGCATCGAGCAAGAGCAGAACCATGCCTACCGCAAGCAGCGTGTAGCGTTCGATTATCTCCCAGCGCTCCATTCTGTGGCCTAACGAATGAAAGGGACTTCCCCGTCCCAAGTGAGCCGCGACCTGTTGAGGTTGCGGTATTCGGCACAGCAGTGCCACGATGGAGAGGCAAATCTTTTCATCAACTCACTTTTTATTGGAAGGGGAAGTCGTGACAATCGTAACGGTTGGAATTGATCTGGCAAAGAGCGTTTTTGCGGTTCATGGCATTGATGAAGGTGGCAAACCTGCATTGGTGCGCCCCGAGGTGCCGCGTGGCACGTTGCTGGAATTGGTGGCCAAGTTGCCACCTTGCTTGATTGGCATGGAAGCCTGTAGTTGAAACTGAGCCGAGAGCGAAGACTTGCCGGAGCGAATCGGATCGAGCGACCGGTTATGCGAACTTGGCGTTACCACGACAGCCTTTCTCCGGTTTGCTTCGACCAAGATTGCAGATCTCGGCGTATCTGAGACCGGCGCTTCAGCGGCTCCTCACATTGCAGCTGGGCATCCAACTCTTTGATGAAAACAAGAATTCCAGATCGATGCTCGCCCGTGTACTCGTACGGAATGGAGTAACGCTCAGTACCCACTGCGTAACGCAACGTTCCGTGAATGCCTCCGCGAGACTCAAGAGTGATTGAAGGCTGTTCAGGCATAACGAAGCCCTTGTACCCTTGTAGTTAGTGCGCAGCGGCCACGGCAAGAAGAGCCTTCGGGTTGGTGCTTGCGATGGCCAGCAAAGTGCGAGCGGCGCCACTTGGTTGCTTGCGGCCTTGCTCCCAGCCTTGCAGAGTGCGAACGGAAACCCCCATCAGTGCGGCAAACTGAGACTGGGACAAGCCCGTTTTACGGCGAGCCTCAGTGACAGGTGATGCCACCACGTGCACCTTGCCTGCCTGCATCTCACGTACAGACTCAAGCAACTCGGCTGCCAAGTCTCGCGTAGCTTCGTAAGCGGCCAATTCGGAAGCATTGAGGGGTTGTTTAGGCTTCGAGGACACGGCGAATCTCCTTGAGCATGGGGCCCGTCAAGTTGTCGGTCTTGGACTTGGCGTACAGGGTGAGCAAGACCACCTCACCCTGTGGATTGCGTGTGAAGTAGATAACTCGAACGCCACCAGATTTACCGGATCCGGCCCGTTTCCAACGCACCTTGCGTATGCCGCCAGACTCAGGAATGACATCGCCAGCAGTTGGCTTTTCCGAGATGTAAGAGGCGAACTCACCTCGCTCTTCTTCGGTCCAGTACAGGGGCCATTGCCGCTGAAAGAGAGTAGTTTCGACGACAGTGAGCATAGTTGGAGTGTACGCCTTAGGCGCATAGTCGTCCACTGATTGCCCTAGACGCCCAACGAGGCTGTGCAAAAACCCCAATTCCAGCCACCGGCTGGCGCTGGGTTGCGGTGATGGTGGTGATCATGGCTTGGCCTCACCGCACCCGGCCAGTTTCTCGATGTTGTGCACCAGGCAGTACAGCCGCCACTGCGTGCCCACCTTGTGCTGCCCGCGCAGCGTGAACCGGTTCAGCCGCTTGTTGTGCCGGATGTTGCCAAACACCGGCTCCACCGTGCCGATGCGCCGCTTCATCGCCTCAAGCACTGCGTTCGCGCTGGCCTGACCCTTGGCAAAGATCGCCACCTGTCAACCAGGTGATCGAGCGCGAACTCGAAGGTACCCGGCTGGATCTGTTCGCTCAGCACCACCGGTAAGAGCCGGGGATTGCGATCAACGGGCTTGTATCTGGCCATGTCCTGCTCTCCTGCTTTGAGCGTTTGAACATGAATTCCACCGATGGCTATTCGTTCCGGCTTGGAGGGGGTTTTTGCAAAGCCTCAGCGTTGAAATTCAGCGGGTGGCGTAACCATCCGATGGAATGACCAGTTCGACGTCATGCTGCTTTGTGCGGCACAAGCTTGACCTGAAGATCACATCCAACAGCAGCGGCGTACTTCTTCAACGTGGCCAAAGATGGAGCATGCCGACCAGCGCCCTCCAGGCGCGAAATTGCACTTTTTGTTGTACCCATGCGCTCTGCGACTGCGTCTTGCGTCAGACCAGCTTTCACACGTGCTTTGAGCATCTGGCTTGCGACGGTGTATTCGAGCTCAAGGCTGTCGTAGGCCTCATTGAACCCTGGGCGTTGCCTCGCAGTCGCCAAAAATTCAGCGTGATTGTGAGGAACCGGTTTGTACTTCAAGTCAGCCATGCATCACCTCCTTCAGGCGCTTTCGCGCCATCTTCAATTCGTTGTCGGGGGTCTGCTGCGACTTCTTTATGAACGCATGCAAAACGACTACTCTCTTCCCCTGCAAGAAACAATAAAACGCTCGACCAATGCCCGTTCGGCCACGCGGACGTAGTTCAAAAAGACCGTCACCAAAGGCGCGTGAATGTGGCAAGCGAAGGCTTGGCCCGTGCTCCGTGAGAAGTTCCACCAATCGTGCATAGTCGGCCAGGACGTCAACAGGCCATGATTGCACTTGTGCGTAAACGCCCTCATGGAAGTAGTGGATTTCAAACGCCATGTGCTATGTTAGCAAAAACGCTAACTTAGAGCAAGTGAATTTCATGCCGTCGAACGTTTGAATTCACCGGGCTGCGCGGCTTTTCGCGCAGGTCGCCTCGAACGGAATGGGTTAGGGGGTAATTTAGGTGGGCGTGTGTGGCTTATACCGCTGCCAGTGGCGCCAATATCGAATATGAAATAACAGTGCCGCAGCCCCCCAAAAGAGAATAATGCCCACTCCTGCGCATAAGAAGCCAGTTTTTCCTAGACTAAAGCGCATCTCTGGCAAAAGTAAAAATGGAATCCCAACGAGTCCCAAGAAAGCCATTTCTGACCAATGGGTATTCTGCGCCAGTTGGCCTTGGCATGTTGGGCATACGGCAACTGCTTTATTGGGGAGATTTCTTCGCTCGCCAGCAAGTGCCTTGGATTTAACAAGCCTCCATGCAAGCTTTGTCCCACAGTGAGGGCAATCGTGTTTCATTCATTGCTAACGAGGCTGTGCAAAAACCCCAACTCCAGCCACCGGCTGGCGCTGGGTTGCGGTGATGGTGGTGATCATGGCCTGGCCTCTTCCTGATGTCGTCTGCGGTTGATCGGCTCGCTCAATCGGGCCTCTGAGCGGGCCTGCAGCGCCCATTCTGACACCGAACAAGCCGCCCCTCCTGCCCGGTATTTCCTC
>JBKCTS010000228.1:0-2765 GCA_046318695.1 Acidovorax sp. | reverse complement strand
GGCCAGCTACCTGCCGGTTCGTGCCGCCCAGGGCCATGCCATCGACCAGGGGCTTGCGCTGTATTTCCCAGGCCCGCACAGATACACCGTCGAAGACTTGCTGGAGCTGCAGGCCCATGGCGGGCCCGTGGTGCTGCAGTTGCTGCTGGCGCGCTGCCTGGAGGCGGCTGCGGCCACCCACCCCGCTACCGGCCAGCCCCATCTGCGTGGTCTGCGCGTGGCGCAACCGGGTGAGTTCACGGAACGCGCATTCCTCAACGACAAGATCGACCTGGCCCAGGCCGAGGCCATTGCCGACCTGATCGATGCCAGCACCGAAGCGGCAGCGCGCAGCGCCAGCCGGTCGCTCACGGGCGCGTTCTCCGCGGAAATCCACGGCCTGCGCGACGCGCTCATCCACCTGCGGATGCTGGTGGAGGCCACACTGGACTTTCCTGAAGAAGAAATCGACTTCCTGCGCGCGGCTGACGCGCATGGTCAGCTATCAAAATTGCAGCAAATGCTGGCCCGGGTGATGCAGCGCGCGCGCCAGGGGGCGCTGCTGCGCGAAGGCATCAAGGTGGTGATTGCGGGCCAGCCCAACGCAGGCAAAAGCTCGCTGCTCAACGCGCTGGCCGGAGCCGAGCTGGCCATCGTCACGCCGATTGCAGGCACCACGCGCGACAAGGTGCAGCAGACCATACAGATCGAGGGGGTGCCCTTGCACATCATCGACACGGCCGGTCTGCGCGACAGTGAGGATGCCGTCGAACGCATCGGCATCGCCCGTGCATGGGATGAAATTGCCGCGGCAGACGCCGTGCTCTTTTTGCACGATCTTTCCCGACAGGGCGCTGTGGAATACATCGCTGCCGAGGCTGACATCGAACGCGCACTGGTTCAAAAACTACCCGGGTCGGTTCCGGTCATCGATGTCTGGAACAAGCTCGATTGCGCGGGGCCCGGCGCGCCTTCCGCACCGGGCGCGCAGGCCACGGGTCAGCGCCCCGCAGTCCGGCTTTCGGCGCGCACGGGCGAGGGCCTCGATCGGCTCAGGCAGGTCTTGTTGCAGGTGGCGGGCTGGCAGGCCGCGCCCGAGGGCGTCTACATTGCCCGCGCGCGCCATGTCGAGGCCCTGCGCGCCGTGGCGGGGCATCTCGATGAGGCCCAGGCCCAGTTGCAGTCGTCGGCCATGGCCCTGGATTTGCTGGCCGAGGAACTGCGTCTGGCGCAGAACGCTTTGAGCGCGATCACCGGCGAGTTCACCTCGGATGACTTGCTCGGAGTGATCTTCTCGAGCTTTTGCATTGGCAAATAGACCGCCGCGCAGAGCCTCAATGTTGTAAACGGAAGTAAACAGCGCTTGCGCTCGATCTGTAACAAGGTTACTTTTCGCGAATCATGAATGTTTCCTATCTCGTTACCAACAGGATCGACCTCAGCGGGCTCATGGATGCCTTCGCCCAGGCGAGTGCTGAGGACGGCATGTCCAACCCGCTGACGTCTGCGCAGTGGGATATTCTTTCTTCTTATCTGCTGCCCGTCGTCATGCCCGCCGGGCAGGTGCTGTTCAGCCGGGGGGCCAACGACCGCACCCTTTACTTTGTGGAAAGCGGCAGCCTGAGCGTGCATTTCCAGGACGAAAAGGAGCGGCTGCGCCTGGCCATGGTGGCTGCCGGCACGGTGGTGGGCGAAGGAGCCTTCTTCTCGCACCGCACCCGCAGCGCCACGGTGCAGGCCAGCGCACCCTCCAAGCTCTGGAGTCTTACTGCGATCCGGTTCACCGAGTTGTCCAATCGCCAGCCCGCCATCGCGCTGGCTCTGGCAATGGCTGCTGGCTCGGTCATGGCAAAACGGCTGGGTAATCGCCGCCGGCGCGTGGCAGTCACCTGAGAGTCGATCCGGCGGAAAGCGCCGCCGCACCGCATGTCGTTTTGCTGTGGGCGGCAATCTTTAAACTCTATCCGGCCTGTCTTGGTGCCGTTCCAAGGAAAGCATGCATCCCATGTCTCTGTTCAGTTGGTTCAGCCGCAAGCCGGTACCCGTCCGGCCTCGTCCCGTCCTCGATCCCTCGGTGTTGTTGGGTGCCGACGCAACCATCCCACTGGTGCCGGGCCGTCAGCTCAGGCCAACGGTGGCAACGCCTCCCCCGGAATATGCCGCTGACCGCGTGAATGAGCGCACGCAGCGCCGCGAGATGCTCTACACCGTGGTGCGCGACGCAATGGTGCGCGCAGGCGTGTTGTCCGCCAGCTACAAGTTCAAGGTGCTATCGTTGGACCAACGAGGTCGCCAGTTTCTGGTCATGATGGACGTCGCCCGTCAATACGGCGGCGAGACCGGCCGACTGAGCGAAATCGAGGCGCTCATCGCACAGACCGCCAAGTCGCGCTTTGACATCCTGGTGACCGCCGTGTACTGGCGCATCAATGACCATGTCGCGGTTGGCGTGCCGCAAAAGGGCTCGAACAGTCAGGCGGGTGCTCAGCAGCCGCGCCGCCCGCTTGCCGCGCCTGCAACGGCATCGCCGCTTTCCCCCCCAGCAACAGCGGGCGCAGTGCCCGTGGCACCGGACGCAGCCGCACCGACGGTCTCCCGGCCAGTGTCGGCTGCAGAGCCCGCGTTGGCTGCCATCCACGGCGAGGTTGCTGCGCAGCGGCCCCCGTTGACAGCGCCGTCCATGCCGGCCGCCGCGAAGTTTGAGCCCATCGAGGCAGACGAAGTGGCAGCCTTCAAGCGTGCCCTGGCCATGGCAGCAGGCGGTTCTTCTGCGGCGGGCGCGCCCG
>JBKCTS010000227.1:0-8419 GCA_046318695.1 Acidovorax sp. | reverse complement strand
GGCCTGCCTGCGGGCGCCATCGCCTTCAGCCCTGGCCCGGTGATGGCTGGGGGCAGCACCTTCAAGATCACGGTGCGCGGCGTGGGGGCCCACGCGGCACTGCCCCACCGCGGGGTGGACCCGGTGGTCGTGGCAGCGCAGCTCATCCAGGCCTTCCAGACCATCATCAGCCGCAACAAGAAGCCGGTGGATGCAGGCGTGATCTCGGTCACCATGATCCACGCGGGCGAGGTCACCAACGTGGTGCCCGACAGCGTGGAGCTGCAGGGCACGGTGCGCACCTTCACGGTGGAGGTGCTCGACCTGATCGAAAAGCGCATGCGCCAGGTGGCCGAGCACACCTGCGCCGCGCACGACGCCAACTGCGAGTTCGAGTTCGTGCGCAACTACCCGCCCACCATCAACACCGCCCCCGAGGCCGAGTTTGCGCGCCAGGTGATGGCGGGCATCGTGGGCCCGGAGCGCGTGCTGGCTCAGGAGCCCACCATGGGCGCGGAAGACTTTGCCTACATGCTGCAGGCCAAGCCGGGGGCCTATTGCTTCATTGCCAACGGCGACGGCGCTCACCGCGAAATGGGCCACGGCGGCGGCCCCTGCACGCTGCACAACCCCAGCTACGACTTCAATGACGATCTGATCCCGCTGGGCGCGACCTACTGGGTCAGGCTGGCCGAAGAGTGGCTGGCGCAGCCCACCCGCGCGGCCTGACACCCGCCCGCAGCCCCGCCTCAATCGACCGGCGCACGGGCCTGGGCCCCAGCGGTCACGGTGAGCGCAACGATGCTGGCGCTGGCGTGGCAGCAGCCCCGGCCGCGCAGGTGACGCAGGTGGCCCATGTGACGCAGATCGCGGCGCGTGGCTTGGCAGCCTTGCACACCGACACCGACGCGCGGATGGGCAGGATTGTCAGCCCGGCTCGGCGATGTTTGCACAAAAACAGCCTTCTACGCTTGCTGCATAAGGCATTGCTGCTAGTTATTTAATAGCAAGCGAGGCGCTTCACTCGCCCCAGGGCAGCATCAGTGTCAGCAGCGACAACTGCGCGAACTCGGGCGCAAAGGCGTCGATGATTTGTTGCGGCTCGGGGCACAGCGTGGTGTCGGTGATCACGCCAAACTGCACGCCGCCGCCGTAGCTCAGGATGGAGACACCCAGCCCGATGTCGCCCGACTGCGGCACCCAGAACATGCATTGCGTGACCTTCGCGCCGCACAGGGTGAGCTGCTCTTTGGGGCCGGGCACGTTGGTCATCACGGCGGTGGTCTTGCGGCCAAACAGGTTGAGCAACGCGTCCTGCGCGGGCTTGATCATCAGGCCCGCCACGGCCAGCATGGCAAACGCCAGGATGGGCTGGGTGCTGCCCTTCAAGGCGTTCATGCGGGAGCGCACTTCGTACACGCGCTCGACGGGGTTGGCCATGCCGATGGGCAGCACCAGCGGCACCAGGCCAAAGCGGTTACCCAGCTTCCAGGCTTCTTCCATGGGGCGCAGGTTGACGGGGATCATGGCCCGGATTTCCTGGCCCGTGGGGTCGTCGCCCTGGCCGCGCAGGTAGCCGCCAATGGCGCCCGCCACGCACGACAGCAGCACATCGTGGATGGAGCAGTTCAGCGCCTTGCCGATGGCCTTGACCTCATCGAGCGGGATGGGAGGGCACCACGCCACGCGCTTGGCGCGCCCCGGCTGCCCTTTGAGGCGCGTGGGCGAGTCGTCGGGCATCAGCGCCAGCGCGGCGGCGTCGCTGACCAACTGGTAGGCCACGCGGGCCATGTCCATGGTGCCCGCCAGCCCATGCTGCACGGTCTGTTCGGGCTTGCCCAGCATCTGCAGGGATCGCGCGGCGCGGTCACCGGCCAGGTCCAGCGCCTTTACCGTAAGCCCGGTAAAGGGCTTGATCAGCATGTCGGCAATCCAGTCCTCGGCGGTGGCCGCGGCATCGGCAGGGCTTTGGCGCTTGCGGCGCGGGGGCTCTGCGCCGCCATCGACCAGGGACATGGTCACGGAAATGAGCGCGATGCCGTCGGCACTGCAGTGGTGAATGCGCACAATGAGCGCGCTGCCACGTTGCCCGTCGTCACCGATGAAATCCTCGATCAGATGCATCTGCCACAGCGGGCGGCGCGGGTCCAGCGGCTGCATGGCCAGCTCGCCCACGCGGTCCTGCAAGGCGGGCTGCATGCTCTGGCCCTTGCGACGCGGCAGCGTCTCGCGCAGCACATGGGCGGCGATGTCAAAGTTGCGGTCTTCCACCCAGGTGGCGCCAGCGGCGTCTTCCACCACGCGCTGGTGAAAGCGCGGGTACTGCAGCAGGCGCTGCTGCACGCGTTCGCACAGCGCCTGCCAGGTGATGCCGGGCGAGAGCGTCCACACGCCGTTGATCATCATCAGGTTGCTGGCCGAGTCCATGCGCAGCCAGGCAGTGTCGACCTTGCTCATGCGCTCGCCCGAGAGGCCCAGCATGCCGCTGGCGGCGCGGCGCACGTTCTTCTGGACCACGGTGGCCGCCCGGCGAGCTGCGGCAGCCGCCGCAGCGGCCTGGGGTGGAGTCCCAAGCCCCGGCGAGGAAGGGCTGGTGGTCTGGGATGTGCGGGCCGATGCGGCGGGGGCGGTTGTGCGGGTCACCATCGGATGGATGCCTGTGGTTGTGGTGTTATTGGGCCTCTAACGATTGCAGCGTCGCGGGGCCCGTGTAGAACGTAAGATACAACGCAGCATGCGGTTGCCACCACCGTTTTTTCCCTCCCCCTCATGCGCTGAAATCTTTTCTTCCAGCATTTGTCTTCCAGCCCCCAGGAGCCCTCCATGTCCGACTTGAACGCCACCTTTGAAGCTGCCGTCGCCAATTCCAAGAACCTGAGCGAGCGCCCCGACAACGCCACGCTGCTCAAGATCTATGGCCTGTACAAGCAGGCCACCGTGGGTGACAACACCGAAAAGAAGCCCGGCTTTTCCGATATGGTGGGCCGCGCCAAGTGGGACGCCTGGAACAGCCTCAAGGGCACCGATGCCGATGCCGCCAAGCAGCAGTACATCGACCTGATCACCTCGCTGAGCTGATCGGGCGCGGCAAGCCCGCATTGCATCAAAAAGGCGACCCAGGTCGCCTTTTTTGTGGGTCAGCCAGCGTCGCGGGTGGCGGCTCGCTCTGGCTGCGTCCAGCCCTTGGGCAACCCTGCATCGGGCGTCATGCCGTACAGCGGCTCGCCCGGCAGCCCGGCTTGCAGTGGCAGCCGCGCGGCCATCAGCAGGTTCAGGTCCACCCCGGTGTGGATGCCCATGGCCTCGAACATGAAGACCAGGTCTTCGGTGACCACGTTGCCCGACGCACCCGGCGCGTAGGGGCAGCCGCCCAGCCCGCCCAGCGATGCATCGAACGTGCGCGCCCCGGCATCGTAAGCTGCCAGGCAGTTGGCCAGGCCCAGGCCGCGCGTGTTGTGCATGTGGGCGGCGCCCGCCTTGGTTGCCAGCTCGGCGCGCAGCCGGGTGAACAGGCGGCGCACCTGCGCCGGGTTGGCCATGCCCGTGGTGTCCGACAGGCCCACTTCATCCACCCCCGCCGCCGCGCAGGCCACGGCCAGGCGGATCACGTCGTCCTCTGGCACGGGGCCCTGCAGCGTGCAGCCAAACGCGGTGGACAGGCCGACTTCTACCCGCACCGCCGGAGCCTGCGAATCACGCAGGGCCACCACGGCACGCACTTCATCCAGCATGGCCTCGGGCGACTTGCGCACATTGGCCAGCGAATGCGCGGGGCTGGCCGATACCGGCAGGGTGACTTTGTGCACCCCGGCGGCGATGGCGGCTTCGGCCCCGCGCAGGTTGGGGGCCAGCGCCATCACGGTGATGCCTGGGTGCGTCAGCGCGTGGCGCACCACGTCGGCCGCATCGGCCATCTGCGGCAGCAGCCGGGCGGGCACAAACGATCCCACCTCAATCTCGCGCAGGCCGGCGGCTGCCAGGGCGTCGATCCAGCGCAGCTTGTCGGCAGTGGGCATGGTCGTCTTGATGGACTGCAGGCCGTCGCGCGGACCCACCTCGCTGATGAGGACCTGCGGGGTAGGCGGGGTGAGGCTGGCGGCAAGCTCGCGCATGGGGTCCGATCAGCGGTAGGTGGACAGGTGGATATTCGTCTCGGTGCCGCGGATGCCGGAGACCAGCCGGATGCGCTCGAGCACCTGCGACAGCTCGCCCATGGACCGCGCCTCCAGTTCGGCCAGCAGATCCCACCGGCCGTTGGTGTCGTGCAGCGACGCCACGCCCGGCTCGCCCAGCAGGCTGGCCACCACTTTGCGCCCGTGGTTGCCCTCGACCATGATGCCCATCCACGCGCGGATGCGGTCTGGTTCGGCCTCGGGCCGCAGCTTCACGGTGTAGCCCACGATCACCTGGGTGTCTTCCAGCTTGCGGATGCGGTTGGTCACGGTGCCGCGCGAAACACCCAGCTTGTGCGCGAGGTCGGCAATGTTCATGCGCGCGTCTTGCCGCAGCAGGCTGATGAGGGATTGGTCGAGTTCGTCCATGGGGCTGTGGCCGCCATGCACCGGCTGACGGCATGGCTTGGCTATTTCGTGATTGAGTCCTGCCATTTTGGAAAAACTCGCCACCAAACGGCACAATTTTGCCGCTTCCGGTTGGCGCGCACCGGGCGGAAACTGCCTCCAGCAGAGCAGCGATTGACGCAAGGAGACCACGCCATGACCGCCCGCCGCACCCCCGCCCACCGCAAGCCCGTCACCCTGTACCTGAGCGCGCCCGAGGCCGCCCGGCTCATTGGCGCCAAGGGGCTGCCGGCCTGCCTGCAAGGCATTGCCGACTGCATTGCGACCGATTTTCTGCGCTGGGGCGACTTCGACAAGTCTGCCCGGGTGGCCAGCTACTCGCCCGGTGGGGCTATCGAGCTGATGCCGATTGCCGACGATGCAACCTACACCTTCAAGTACGTGAACGGCCATCCGGGCAACACGCGCCTGGGCCTGTCCACCGTGATGGCGTTCGGGGTGCTGGCCGATGTGGCCACCGGCACGCCCCGGTTCCTGAGCGAGCTCACGCTGACCACCGCCCTGCGCACGGCGGCCATGTCTGCCCTGGCGGCCCGGGCGCTGGCACGGCCAGACAGCCAGGTGATGGCGCTGATTGGCAACGGGGCGCAAAGCGAGTTCCAGGCCCTGGCGTTTCAGCACCTGGTGGGCATCCGCGAGCTGCGCGTGTTCGACACCGATGCGCGCGCCACGGCCAAGCTCGAGGCCAACCTGGAGGGCTCGGGCCTGGCCATCGTCGCATGCACCAGCGCGGCCGAAGCCGCCCGGGGCGCCGACATCATCACCACCATCACGGCCGACAAGCGCCGGGCCGCCGTGCTGGAGGCCGCCATGGTCGCGCCGGGCACGCACATCAATGCCGTGGGCGGCGACTGCCCGGGCAAGACCGAACTGGAGGCCGCCGTGCTCACGCTGGGGCCTGTGTTTGTCGAGTACGCCCCGCAGACCCGCGTGGAAGGCGAAATCCAGCAGATGCCTGCCGACTTCCCCGTGACCGAGCTGTGGCAGGTGCTGGCAGGCCGCGCCGCGGGCCGCCGCACGCGTGACGAGGTGACCGTGTTCGATTCGGTGGGCTTTGCGCTGGAGGACTTTTCAGCCCTGCGCTTCATGTACGGCGCAGCCCGGCAGCTTGGCATGGGCACGCACATCGAACTGGTGCCAGACCTGGATGACCCGCGCGACTTGTTCGCCCTGCTGCGCCCCACGGCGCGGCACGCCGCGGCACCACAGCGCCATGACGCGGCGCAGGCCCAGCCTGCATGAGTGGCCGGCCTGACTGGCCTCTGAATGCATGGGCATGAGGCCATGTGGCGCGCCCGAGGCATGCACCCATCCCGGTTGCACTCCACTGCAATCTCTAAAAAACTTTGAGCGGGTTCTCAGTCCATCCAGGTCACGCTGCGGGCCGTGTCGGCCCGGGTGGTGCGGACCTGGTTGGCCGGGTGCGCGAGATCGGCCATGCCGAACGATATGGCGCACACCACGCTGCGGTCGTCCCCGATGCCCAGCACCTGGCGCAGCACGTCGGGGTAGGCCGCCAGGGCTGCCTGTGCAATGCTGGCCACGCCCAGGCTGTACGCGGCCAGCAGAAAGTTGGCCACGTAGGCCCCGCAGTCCACCGCGCCATACGGCCCCAGCGCTTCGTCGCTGGTGACCACAGCCACATGCGGTGCGCCAAACATGGAGAAGTTCTGCGCGGCCTGGTGGGCCGAGGCCTCGCGGTCGCCCCGGGCAATGCCCACTGCGTCGTACAGGCCCAGGCCGCATTCGCGGCGGCGCTCCTGGTACACGCCGCGGTATTCGCGCGGCCACGGTAGGTCGGGCGCGGGCGGCCCACTGGCCACTCGCGCCTTGAGCGCGGCGCGCAGCGCCTCCAGCGTGGTGCCGCTGGCGATGTGCAGATGCCAGGGCTGGGCGTTGCACCACGATGCCGTGCGCTGCGCGGCGGCAAGAATGCGTTCGATGGTGGCGCGGGGCAGGGGCCCGGGCAGAAACGCGCGGCAGCTGTAGCGGCTGTGCAGCAGGCCCGATACCGTGTCAAACGCCGGTGTGGCTGCGGCCAGGGTGGGGTGGTCGTCAGGCAGCGTCATGCGCGCGCTTCGGGCGGGGGATGGGGCGGTGGCTCAGGCCTTCTTGGCCTTGGTGGCGGGCTTCGCCGGGGTCGCCTTGGCCGCGTGCTTGGCGGCTGCCGCCTCTGGGGATTTCTTCCTGTCTGCCGCCTGCTTCTTCGTGCCCGGGTGGGGCGCGTTGAGCAAGGCATCGAGCTGCTCGCCGATCTCGGCCTCAATGCGGTCCTTGAAAGCGCCCAACAAAAAGCCCAGTTGCGCCTTCATCTCGAACTGGTGGCCATCCACCAGCAGCGTGCCCTTGACGCCCGAGCGGGTGAACGTGAGCAGGTCTTCGGTCTCACCTTCTTCGTAGGTGCATTCCATATCAAACTTCTCCTCGGCTTTTTCGGCCCAGGCAAAGGCGACCTTGCGGGCTTCCTTGAAGCCCAGGTGGTGTTCGCGATGGATGTGGATGTCTGGCACCGTATGTCTCCTTGGAGCGTGGGTTGTTTTTGACAGGACGTGCTGGCCCCTAGCCCGCACATTTCACCAGGGACGCGCCCGATACAGATTGAATTTGACACTCGAAGCCAAGAAAGTATTCATGTAGCGTTGCGGCACACAGGACAGCGACTTGGTGAAACATGCGGGCTAGCGAGGCAGCAGCGCGCGCAGGGCTGCGTGGCGCTCGGGCTGGGGCTGGCGCGCCAGCTGCCGGACGGCATCATAAAACCGTGGCCAGTCGCCGCCCTCGCGCATGTGCAGGGCTTCGAAGGCGGGCACCAGATCGTCGTAGGCGGCCTGCGCGGCAAAGCTGGCGTTGTTGGCCCGTGCCACCCAGCGGTCATAGCCTGCCACCTGGGCGGTGGTGGCCAGCGGTGCGGTGCCGTCTGAAGGCTGCAGCCAGCGGGCTCGCAGCGCGGCGTAGTCGGCCCTGAAAGCCGTCATTGCTTCTAATTTGATAGCGTTAAAGTCAATACCGTCGAGCGTGACAGCCTGTTTTTGCTTGTAAATGGCGCCCAGGCGAGCCCGTGTGGCGCGTGCGAGCGCCCGAAACGCCTGACGCCGCGCTTCGTTCGTGGCCGCGGCCGCGCGGGCCGACTCCGACGCATGGGTGGCGAGCCACCGCGTGATGCCGATGCGCTCCACCGCGGTGGCAAACGATTCGTTGAACAGCGTGTCCCCGTCGGCGTACACCACCTGGTGGGCCAACTCGTGGAACAGCAGCCGTACAAAGTCGCCCTCGGGCCATGCGATGAACGTGTTCAACAAAGGGTCGCCACCGGCCCAGTTCAGGTAGCCCAGGGTCGAGTAGGCGGGCACCCCGTACACATCCACCTCCAGGCCCTGGGCGGCCAGCTGGGCTGCCTCCGCCTGCGCGTCGGCTTCGCTGAAGTAGCCCCGGTATCCGATGCAGCCCGTGATCGGAAAGCACCAGGTGTGCAGCGTGAGTGCATCGGGCGGTGCCGCCACCACGTTCCACACGGCGGCGGGGCGCTTGAGGTCGGCGTAGCGGCGGTAGCTCGGGTTGTCGGGCAGGCCCAGCTCGGCTACGGCAAACGCGCGGGCGCGCTGGGCCAGTTGCAAGCGTTCGCGCAGTGCGGGCGGGATGTCGTCGCGCGCGACCCAGCGCTCAATGGGTTCGGCCGCCCGCATGAGCTGCACATGCCCGCGCAGTGACTGCCAGTAGTAGCGCGCGGCCCCCGGGCCCGTGCCGTGGCTGGCACAACCGGCCAGGGCCAGCGCCAGGAGGGTCGTTGCCGCAAGCCTTGCGGTAGCGGAAGGTGAACGCATGAAGCCAGTTTAGCCCGCATATTTCACCAGGGACCCGCC
>JBKCTS010000226.1:0-4567 GCA_046318695.1 Acidovorax sp. | reverse complement strand
GCTTCAGGCCCCGCGCTTTGACTTTGCAGTGCAGGCGACTGGCAGGCTGGTGAAGTCGGCCAGTGAGGCCATGGAGCAGCTGTGGTGGCGCATGCAGGCCATGACGGAGGCCCGTCAGCGCCGCCTGCCTGCCGCGCTGGGTTCGCTGCGCGCGGCCGCTGCGGCCAGGCATGCTGCGCGGCAGGCTGACAAGGCGGCGACGTCTGTGCGCGCTGCGCTGGTGCTGCGCGACAACGTGCACAACCGCAGCCGCATCGAGAAGGCGTACCTGCGGGCCATCGGCGGGGCGCGGCACGAAATCATCATCGCCAACGCGTACTTCCTGCCCGGCCGGCGCCTGCGCCGCGCACTGCTACTGGCTGCGCGCCGCGGTGGGCGGGTGCGCCTGCTGCTGCAGGGTCGCTACGAATACTTCATGCAGTACCACGCGGCGCGACCTGTATATGGCGCACTGCTCGATGCGGGGGTGGAGATTCACGAATACGCACCGAGCTTTCTGCATGCCAAGGTCGCTGTGGTCGATGCGCTGGGCGATCGCCCCTGGGCCACGGTGGGCTCGTCCAACCTGGACCCGCTGAGCCTGCTGCTGGCGCGCGAGGCCAATGTGGTGGTCGAAGACGCAGCCTTTGCCACCGATTTGCGCCAGCGTCTGGTGCATGCCATTTTGCATGCGGGCCACCGCATGGACCCGGCCCGCTACGCCGGGCGTCCGTTGCGCCAGCGCGCGCTGGACTGGGTCGCGTTTGGGTTGATGCGGCTGGCACTGTGGGCTGCCGGGCGGCGCTACTGACCCGCGGGTGAGGGGGCGTTATCCAGCAGTAGCCGCTGTCGCCTGTGGCCTGCCTTAAACCAATGATGCTATTTTTTTAATAGCTGTTGGTGCCTACAAAACATGCCATTCATGCCGAAACTCTTTGTAATTCGGCGTTGACGAATCACTGTTACGATTGTTCCCATGACCAGCCCCACCGCCGCCACCCAGCCGCCTGTCCCCGTCGATGACGAAGGCACACCCGTCTCCGTCAAGATCCGAGAACGCCTTGCTGCGGCGCGCAGGCGGTTTCATGCCAACGACAACATTGCGGAGTTCATCGAGCCGGGTGAGCTGGAGCAACTGCTCGACGAGGTCGAGGTCAAGATGCAGGGCGTACTTGACAGCCTGGTCATCGACACGGACGGCGACCACAACACCAACGACACTGCGCGCCGCGTGGCCAAGATGTACCTCAACGAGGTTTTCAAGGGTCGCTACGCGGCGCAGCCGCCCATCACCGAGTTCCCGAACGCCGAGCACCTCAACGAGCTCATGATCGTGGGCCCTCTCACGGTGCGCAGCGCCTGCAGCCACCATTTTTGCCCGGTCATTGGCAAGATCTGGATCGGTGTCATGCCCAACGAGCACACCAATGTGATTGGCCTGTCCAAATACGCGCGCCTGGTGGACTGGATCATGGGCCGCCCGCAGATCCAGGAGGAAGCGGTGGTGCAGCTCGCGGACCTCATCATGGAAAAGACCCAGCCCGATGGCCTGGCCATCGTGATGGAAGCCAGCCACTTTTGCATGTCCTGGCGCGGCGTGCGCGACACGGACAGCCGCATGATCAACTCGGTCATGCGCGGCGTGTTCCTCAAAGACAGCGCCCTTCGCCGAGAATTTTTGTCCCTCATGCCCCGAAAGAACTGACCATGCTTGTACGCCTGCTTTACGCCAGCCGCGCGGTGGACACATCGCCAGAAGCGATCGAAGCCATCCTCTCCCAGTCGCGCCAGCACAACCCCAGCAGCGGCATCACCGGCGTGCTCTGCTACGGAGGCGGCGTCTTCCTGCAGGCCATAGAAGGCGGTCGCTCGGCAGTCAGCGAGCTTTACGGCCACATCCAGCAGGACAAGCGCCATAAGAACGTGGAGCTGCTGCACTACGAGGAGATTTTCGAGCGCCGCTTTGCCGGCTGGACCATGGGCCAGGTCAATCTGTCCAAGATCAACCACTCGATTTTGCTCAGGTACTCCGAGCGGCCTGAATTGGATCCGTATTCGGTATCGGGCAAGGTGTCGTTTGCGCTGCTCGAAGAGCTGATGGCCACGGCCTCCATCATCGGCAGAGCATAAGCAGGAACACCCCCCTGAGTCGCTGCGCGCCTTCCCCCCGCTCTCGCATCGCTGCGCGAAGCGGGCAGGGGGACGCCACCAGTGCGGCGGGGCGGCCCTTGCACGGTGGCTGCGGGTCTTGGCCGCGCCAGTTGCAGCCGTTGTGGGCGAGGCGCAGTATTTGAATCGATAAACTCCGTTCGTCACATCAAGCCGCAGCCCCTATGGCGCTGCGGCTTTTTTCACTCCAGCCTCTCGCCTTTCTTTGGCCAGTGACCCTCACCGCCTTCGCACTCATCATCCTGGCCGGGCTCATTCACGCCTGCTGGAACATCGCGGCCAAGAAAGCGGGGGGTGATGCGCGGTTTGCGTTCTTCACCGCGGTGCTGATGATGCTGTTTTGGGCGCCGCTGGGCTGGTGGCTGGGGCGCGATGCGGTGCCGATGTGGGGCGCGCTGGAGTGGGGCTTTGTGGTGGCCAGCGGTGTGCTGCATGTGGCGTACTACGTGATCTTGCTGCGCGGCTACCGCCAGGCGGATCTCACGGTGGTGTATCCGCTGGCGCGGGGCTCGGGGCCGCTGTTGTCGTCGCTGGTGGCCATTGCGCTGCTGGGTGAGCAGATTTCAGCGCTGGGTGCTCTGGGCATCGCGGGCGTGGTGGGCGGGGTGTTCCTCATTGCCGGAGGCCCTGGTCTGCTGCGGGCCGGACACGACCCGGCCGCCCGGGCGCGTGTGCACAAAGGCATGGCCTATGGGCTGCTGACCGGCGCGTTCATTGCCAGCTACACGGTGGTCGATGGCTACGCGGTCAAGTTCCTGCTGATGTCGCCCATTTTGGTGGACTACATGGGCAACTTCGTGCGCGTGGGGCTGCTGGCCCCGGTGGTACTGCGCGACCTGCCCGCCGCCCGCACGCTGTGGCGGGTGCAGTGGCGCTTCGCGCTGCTGGTGGCGGTGGTCAGCCCCGTGGCGTATGTCCTGGTGCTCTATGCCATGCAGCAGGCTCCGCTGTCGCATGTGGCTCCCGCGCGCGAGGTGTCCATGCTGTTTGCCGCGCTGATGGGCGGGCACCTGCTGGGCGAGGGCGACCGGCTGGCGCGCATCCTGGGGGCGGTCTGCATTGCCGCCGGGGTGAGCGCGCTGGCGCTGGGTTGAACCTAAAAACGGCAGTTGGATGCATTTGCCAGCGGTGCTGGCAAGTGCATAGCGCTGCCACCCCAAAGGTGGGGCTGCAAAAACAACCCAAGGCCCGAGTCCGTGCGGTGTGCGCCAAGATGACAAGCGGTCAACTGCCGTTTTTAGGTTGAACGCATTGCGTGCAATATGGCGGCCATGGCTCACACGCTTTCATCACCATCCGCGCCGTGCATTGTGGGGTGCGACTTTTCCAGCAGCCCAACGCGCCGCAAGCCCATCGTGCTGGCGCTGGGCCAACGCCAGGGCGTGCGCGTGCAGCTCACTGCGCTGGAGCGCCTCTCCACGCTGGCCGGGTTTGCGCAGTGGCTGGCGTGCCCGGGTGACTGGGTGGGCGGGTTCGATCTGCCCTTTGGCCTGCCGCGTGAGCTGGTGCAGGCGCTGGGCTGGCCCACCGACTGGCTGGCCTGCATGCAGCACTACCGCCACCTGAGCCGGGCGCAGATTCGCGAGCAGTTCGCGGCCTTTTGCGATGCGCGGCCGGTGGGTGGCAAGTTTGCCCACCGCGCGACCGATGGCCCGGCAGGCTCCAGCCCGTCGATGAAATGGGTGAACCCGCCCGTGGCCTACATGCTGCATGCGGGCCTGCCGCTTTTGCTGGATGCGGGCGTGCACCTGCCGGGCCTGCACACCGGCGACCCGCATCGCGTGGCGCTGGAGGCTTACCCGGGCCTGCTGGCGCGGCAGGTGCTTCAGCGGCGCAGCTACAAAAGCGACGACGCCACCAAGCAGACGGCCGATCGCCTGATCGCCCGCAAGGACCTGGTCAACGCGCTGGAGCTGGGCCAGACGCGGCTGGGCCTGTCGCTCAAGCTCAGCCACGCGCAGCGCGATGCCCTGGTGGCCGATGCCAGTGGCGACAGCCTGGATGCCGTGCTGTGCCTCATGCAGGCCGCCTGGGCACAGCAGCGCCATGCCGCTGGCGATGCGCTGTACGGCCTGCCACCGGGGTTGGATCCGCTGGAAGGCTGGATCGTGACGGCTGAAACGGATGCGCGCTCCACCACGGAGAACCGTTCGGGCTGAGCTTGGCCAAGCCTTGCGAGGCGCTTCGACAAGCTCAGCGTGAACGGTTTTGTGGGTTGGTGCTTCGGCAAGCCTAGCGCGAACGGTTGTGTGGGTTGTCGCTTCGACAACCTCAGCGTGAACGGTTGTGTGGGTTGGCGCTTCGACAAGCCTAGCGCGAACGGTTGTGTGGGTTGGCGCTTCGACAAGCTCAGCGTGAACGGTTGTGTGGATTGGCGCTTCGACAAGCCCAGCGTGAACGGTTTTGTGGGTTGGGCGCT
>JBKCTS010000225.1:0-3123 GCA_046318695.1 Acidovorax sp. | reverse complement strand
GCTCTCGGTGGCCTTGACCACCGGGGCACTCACCGAATACTTGAGCTGGTCTTTGAGCTCGCGCAGCCGCTTCTTGGCCCGGGCATAGGCCTCGGGCTGGGCCGGGTCGGCATAGACGATGAGGTAGAGCTTGCCCGAGAGGTTGTCGATGACGGCCAGTTCCTCGCACTGCAGCAGCAGGATGTCGGGGCAGCCCAGGGTGTCGGGCGGGCAGGTGGTCTCGAGCTTTTTTTCGATGTAGCGCACCGCGTCGTAGCCGAAGTAGCCGGCCAGGCCGCCGCAAAAGCGTGGCAGACCGGGGCGCAAAGCCACCTTGAAGCGCTTTTGGTATTGGGCAATGAAGTCCAGCGGGTTTCCCGCGGCAGTCTCCACCACCCGTCCGTCGGTCACCACCTCGGTGCGCGCTGCAGCGCCAAAGCCACTGGCCCGCAGCAGCGTGCGCGCGGGCAGGCCGATGAAGCTGTAGCGCCCGAAGCGCTCACCACCCACGACGGATTCGAGCAGAAAACTGTGTCGGCCGCCGTCCTTGGTATGCGCCAGCTTCAGGTACAGCGAGAGCGGGGTTTCCAAATCCGCAAAGGCTTCGGCCATGAGCGGAATGCGGTTGTAGCCTTCGCGGGCCAGGCTTTTGAATTCAAGTTCTGTGATCACGGGGAGGGCTCCCAGCTGTCGCAGCGCGCATCCCTTGGCATGGGATCGGGGGCGCTGCGGTTCATTCAATCGGCCTCTGCGCAACAGCACGAGAGGAGGCCACGGGTGTGACACGCTGGGGCGCCGGTGCGCCCAGGTGCCGTCAGGCGTTCAAAGCGACAGGCGGCCGCCAGGGCCAGGCTCCCCGGTCGCTGCAACCTGTGATGACCACGTGGTGAATGAACATGGGTCAAAGTGTAGCAAAGCTTGCCCGGTGCCCATCCGACCGGTGCCGCGCGGCCGCGCTGTGGGCGGTGCGAAGAGCCACTGCACCGCCCAACGCAGCAACGCCAGCAAGCCCGAAGCAGCACAAGGACCTGCCAGAGCCTGGCCCAGCCCACACCGGCCCCAGGGAAAGCACCCTCGAAAACCCTGTTGCGGGCCCATCAGGTTGCGTTGAAAATAAAAAAGCACGACCGTTCTTTTTTATAGGGAGCTTTTGCAATGAACCTCATGCAGCGATTCGCCTTGCTCGCTGGCGCCTGCCTGCTGACCACCGGCGCACTGGCGCAAGCCATAACCGTGGCGGATGTGAAGTACCCCGAAACTTTGAAGATGGCAGACGCCAGCCTGCAGCTCAATGGCGCTGGCGTGCGCTACAAGGCCATATTCAAGGTGTACGCCGCCGGGCTTTACCTTGAAAAGCGGGCCGCTACGCCTCCGGAGGTGATGGCGCTCAAGGGCCCCAAGCGCATCAGCATCACCATGCTGCGCGAGATCGATTCTGCCGAAATGGGCAAACTGTTTTCGCGCGGCATGGAAGACAACACGGACCGCGCCACCTTCTCCCGGCTGACACCGAGCGTGCAGCGCATGGGCCAGCTGTTCTCGGACCTCAAGAAGCTGGCAGAGGGTGACCAGATCGTGATCGACTGGTTGCCCGGCACCGGCACCCTCGTCACCGTCAAGGGCAAGCCGCAGGGCGAGCCTTTCACGGAGCCGGAGTTCTTCAACGCGCTGCTGGGCATCTGGCTGGGCCAGGCCCCTGTTGACTCGAAGCTCAAGGACGCCCTGCTCGGCAAACCGACCTGAGCAGGGCGCGCGGGATGGGGCCGTTTATGGGTTCATTGACTGGCCCGGCAGGCCTGCCAGCGCCGCCAGCGAATCGATAAAACCGTCCGCATCAATCCCCCGCACGGGTTGGCCGTGGTTGTAGCCGTAGGTGACCAGCACCACGGGGCAGCCCGCCGCCCGCGCAGCCTGCGCGTCGTTGGTGGAATCGCCAATCATCAGCGTGCGCGCCGGTTGCGTGCCCAACGCTTCGCAGGTACCGATCAGCGGCAGCGGGTCGGGTTTCTTGCGGGCAAAACTGTCGCCACCAAAGACCCGGCTGAAGTAGCCATGAAGCCCCTTGGCCTGCAGCAGTGGCAGCGTAAATGCCAGGGGCTTGTTGGTCAGGCAGGCCAAGGGCAGCCCCGCAGCGCGCAGTGCGTGCAGCCCCTGCACCACGCCAGGGTAAACCGCCGAACAACTGCCATTGATGTCCAGGTAGTGGCGCTGGTAGCTCGACCACGCCCTGGGAAGCAATTCCTGCGTTTTGCGATCCCTATCGGCCGTGGATTCAAGCCCGAGCACATGATGCAACACCGATCGGAGCAAATGCTCGGAGCCCTTGCCCACCATGCGCTCGATGGTGGCGGCACCGATGCCCGACAACGCCAGTTCATCGAGCATTCGACCGAGGGCGGCGCTGAAATCACCCATGGTGTCAACCATGGTGCCGTCCAGATCCACGATGACCGCATCCACGCGGGCCAGCATGGAGGTCAGTTCGGCAGGTGCAGTCATATCGGGGCTCGGGCGTATGGCGGAAAAAAGCGCTCGAGTGTAAGGACCCCGAAATGCATGCACCCATCGCGCGATGCATTCGCCAGCCCCAAGCCCGCCTAGCGCAGGCTCAGGGTCTGCCGGGTCCAGGCCGGGTCCTGCCAGCGCTGGAACAGCGGCAACGCAGAGACATCACCGGTCACCCGCTCGGTGCTCAGGCCGTCGAGCCGCACGACCTCGAAGCTCTTGCGATACCGGCCCTGGCCCCGGGACTCGCGGGCTACCAGCATGAGCTGGCCGCCAGGCACCCAGCCCGCCCACTCGGCAACGCCGGTCTCGGGCATGGCGGCGGCGGGTGGCAGCACATCGGCGATCCAGCCTGCCGGCGTTTTGCGCAGCACCCACAGCTCACGCCAGCCTTCCATGGGCTGCACCGCCAACGCCACGGCCGTGCCCTCTCGGTTGGTGGTGGCCGATGCGGTCCACACCACGCCATAGGTGCAGCGGCGCAGCAAGGGTGCGGCCGGTGGATGCTGCGCGTCCACCAGCAGCACACAGGTTTCACCCGAGGCCCCTGGCTCGGTCAGCAGCGCCGGGCGCGTGCCGGCGGTGGGCAACACCGTCGCCGGGGCAGGCACCGGGGCCCATCGCACGGCGCGCAGGCGC
>JBKCTS010000224.1:0-2945 GCA_046318695.1 Acidovorax sp. | reverse complement strand
GCACAGTGACAGGTGCGCCAGTCTCAAAGGGCGGACGGAAACGTGCATACTCCAGCACTTCATTGACCCAGCGTGTGAATTCATGCAGCGACACACGCCGAGCGGCCACACTCCAGCCGTCGAATTCCGCGTCTTGCCCTTCCTGAAGACGCAGAGCGCTCAGCACCCGGGCGCCTGCCGCATCACGCTCGAGCAACTCCCACAGCCCCGTTGCGCGCAACAACCCCCTCAGCGCAGCCAGCCAGTGACCGAGCGCGCGACTGGTGCGCAGGCCCTCTCGCCATGAGGTCACCTGCGTGACCAGCGCAGCGAGCGCAGGGGCGCCACCCCAATCCCGGCCAACCACGCCCGACCAGCTGGCGATGGCAAAACGTCGTAGGTCACGCTCCAACGCCGCCAGCACACCTGGGTCGATCAGCGGTACTTGCTTGAGCCAGTCAAGCACATCGTCTGAACTGGCATCCCATGCAGCCGCCTTGAGAGCGGCCATCAGCTGCGCCGCAGAGCGCGTGGTCGACAGTGTCCAGCCGTTTTCATCCCTTACTGCGACGCCACGGTGCGCCAGGTGGGCGCTGATGCGCCGGGTCAGCGCGCGGTCATTGGAGGCCAGTGCAACCGGCACGCGGCCTGTCGATACGTGAGCCAGCACACAGGCTGCCGCCCGTTGGGCCTCGTCCTCGGCATCACGCGCCCGATGCAAGGCAATGTGTGAGGCAGTGTGCACGCCACCCGGCTCTTTCGCGAGGGGAATCAGCAGTCCGCGCTCCCCCCAGTGATTGAGCAGCGTGGCCGCAAGCAGGTCAGTCTGAAAGCCTTGCAAAACGATCAAGGCATCGACCCCGTGGCGCGCGTCGGGCTCAAACAATACGTCGGTGGCATAACGCGACGCGGCCGCCCATTCCAGCGCAATGCGCGCCACCGCAGCTTCAAAGCGCAAGGCAGAGGCCTCATCAGGCCCGGGCAATTGCAGCCGCGCCTTGCGGGTCCATGCATCGCGCTCGTGCGGCCGCACGGACGCCACCACGGTAGCCAACTGAGAAGCGGCCTCCTGCAAAGGGGCTGCAAGCATGTCGCGCTGCGCCGTCAGCCCCGCGCGGTCCAGCAGCCCGCGCGCCGTAAGGGTGTCGCGCCCCATATCGCCCGCCAGGTCATCCCCCTGCGGCAGGAACGCTTCGATCTGGCGGGCCCAGTTAAGAGTGGTTTCAAAACGGGGGGCAAAACCATCTGGGTGCAGCAAGCCCCAGTAATGCTGCGCCCAAGGCATGAGCTGGGCATAAGGCACCAGCACCACCGTGCGGGCCGGGTGGGCGCCCAGGCGCTGAATTGTTGCGGCCACCCCGCCCAATGCGTCTTGCCACAGGGTGAGCACGCCCGCGCAATGATCGTTTTTCGCTATGACTGTCATAGCGTCGGCATGACCGGCGACATCAATCAAAGTAGGGGTGCTTTCTGTCACAATCCTCGGACTTTATACCTACTCCGCAAGCCTTCTGCCCGGAAAAGACACAAGGAAACCGCCATGGCCAGCGAACTCATCAAACATCTCTCCGACGCAAGCTTTGAGGCCGACGTACTCCAGGCCAGTATCCCGGTGCTGGTGGATTACTGGGCTGAATGGTGTGGCCCCTGCAAGATGATCGCCCCTATCCTCGACGATGTGGCCGGCGCCTACCAGGGCAAGCTGCAGATCGCCAAGCTGAATGTGGATGAGAACCGAGAAGTGCCCGCGAAGTTCGGCATACGCGGTATCCCCACGCTGATGCTGTTCAAGGATGGCCAGCTGGCCGCCACGAAAGTGGGCGCAATGAGCAAGGCCCAGCTGACCGCCTTCATCGACCAGCAACTGGCCTGAGGCCGAAGGCCCCGCGGCTGCCATGCCTTGGCGGGGCATGTGCTTTCCAGGGCCGCTAGTTCAATTCGCCGGCCGCGATGGCCGGCAGTCATGGCCGCCGCAGACCCGGTTGGTTTTCCTGTCATAATTGTGCGCATCACCGGCTCGCACGTATTGGCAGCCGGGCCGAGATCCTAGGCGCACCAGACCTGCAAGCAGCAGTTCCTCTGGCTTCCGTCTCACCCCCCAAGTTTCACATCCGCTCCGACAAGGAGTCACTCCATGCACTTAAACGAACTCAAGGCACTGCACGTGTCTGAAGTCCTGAAGCAGGCCGAAGAACTCGAAATCGAAAACACGGGCCGCATGCGAAAGCAGGAGCTGATGTTTGCGATCATCAAGAAGCGGGCCAAAGCGGGTGAGCAGGTGTTTGCCGACGGCGTGCTGGAAATACTTCCGGATGGGTTTGGCTTTCTTCGCAGCCCGGACACGAGCTTCACGGCCAGCACGGACGACATCTACATCAGCCCGAGCCAGGTGCGGCGCTTCAATCTGCACACCGGCGACATGATCGAAGGGGAAGTGCGTACACCCAAGGATGGCGAACGCTACTTTGCCCTCACCAAGCTCGACAAGGTCAACGATGGCCCGCCGGAACAGAACAAGCACAAGGTGATGTTCGAGAACCTGACGCCACTGTTCCCCAAGGAACAAATGCGCCTGGAGCGCGACGTCAAGAGCGAAGAGAACATCACCGGCCGCATTATCGACATCATCGCGCCCATCGGCCGTGGCCAGCGCGCCCTGATCGTCGCCCCGCCCAAGAGCGGCAAGACGGTGATGATGCAGCACATCGCCCATGCCATCACAGCCAACAATCCCGACGTGCACCTGATGGTCCTGCTGGTGGACGAGCGCCCTGAAGAAGTGACCGAAATGCAGCGCACGGTCAAGGGCGAGATCATTGCCTCCACCTTCGACGAGCCAGCCGCCCGCCACGTGCATGTGGCCGAGATGGTGATCGAGCGCGCCAAACGCCTGGTCGAACTCAAGAAGGACGTGGTGATCCTTCTGGACTCCATCACCCGCCTGGCCCGCGCCTACAACAACGTGG
>JBKCTS010000223.1:0-3482 GCA_046318695.1 Acidovorax sp. | reverse complement strand
AAAAGTCACGGTAGGTGCAATTTTTACAAGAGGCCGCCAATCTTAGCCTTATGAAAATTGAAATATCTAGTTTTTCATAAAAGTGGATCGCAACCCGGCGTATGAAAGGCAACCGTGCGGGGTGGGCGCTCGGCCTCCCGCTACGTCAATGTATCGCCGCCGCCACGATGATGCTGATGCCCAGGCACATCGCTGCCACCACCATGCCCAGGGCCTTGTTTTGCTTTTCCACAATTTCGCGCCACAGGTCGTACGGCGTGATTTTGTCGATGATGATGAAGGCAACCCAGAAGATGACGATGCCCATCAGCGCATACAGCAGCGTGCCGCCTATGGACAGGGGGTGAAGCCATTCGAATTTGGTCATGCTGTTCTCCGGTGAATGGGGGGTGGGGTTGATGTCACTTGTGGCTGCCGCCCGATGAATAGCCGCCGTACGAGCCGCCGGAGCTGCGGTAGCTCGACGACGAACAATTTTCAACCTGCGGGTCGCAGCGCGAGCAGCGGCTGAGCAAGACCAGCAGGACGAGGATGATGACCGCGAGCAGCACGATGGTGCCGCAGCCCATGCCCTTGGCGGCCACAAAGGGGCCGGGGTCGTCGCGCTGCAGCAGGTCTTGCTTGTCCTGCAGATTGAAGGCGCTGGCCACGGTGTCGCTGGCCAGCTTGTCGCCAGCGGACCAGGTGAGTTCGGTGGGGCTTTGCTCCAGCGAGAGCAAGCCCTTGCTGCTGGCAAAGTCGCGGTTGCTGGTTGTCTGGCCGCGGTGCACCTGCCAGTAAAACTCGCCCAGCACGTAGGTGGTCTCTGCCGTGTAGCTGTATTTCAGCTCGTACTTGGTGCCCAGGTACGTGGCCGATCGGCCATTGGACGACAGCTGCGGCGCGCCCGTGGTGGGGCGCACCATGCTCCAGCCTTCTTCGGAATCCACCAAAAAGGCGAAGCCGCGCTTTTGGTTGTAGAGCAGGTACTCGCTCCAGCCAAAGTGCTCGTCGTCGCCGGGGGCCACGCCCATGCGGTGCTGAAAGCCCACCACCTGCCAGTGCACGCCTTGAAGCTGGCCCTTGGTGCCCAGCGGGATGATGGGGCGCACGGGCTCGTCTTGCTCGGCCGAGCGCAGTTCTGCCCCTACGCCGCTGCTCAGGTCGATGATGCTGGCGCACGAGCCGCAGGTAATGCTTTTGGTGCTGGCCAGCTGCACCTGCACCGGCGCGCCGCAGTGCGGGCAGTTGAACTGGCGGCCTTTTTCTTCCTTGGCGGATTCGTCCTTGAGGCCCTGGAGCTTCAGGTCTTCCAGCAGCACGGTTTTGCCGCGCTCGACCTGCGGGGGCTGGCGGCTGTAGTCGATGCTGAGGACTTCACCATCAGCGCTCCTTAACTCCACCATGTCGAACGGGTGGCCCAGCGGGGGCAGCTTGGGAAGCTCTCCCTGCGCCGATATCAGCGATGCCTGGCCGGTGGCGGCCACGCTGTAGGGCTTTCCGTTGATGGCGGTGGTGGCGCCCAGCCGAAAGCGCGCAGCCTCGGGCAGCTCGCGGCCGGGGTCGATGGGCCGGGTGAAGACGTAAGCGCCGTTGTCCTCGCCCAGCGTGGCCATGGTGCCGTCTTGCAGGAAGGCGACCCATTCGGTCCACACGCCCGCGTCGCTTTTGTATTGCAGGCGGCCGATGAGGGTGAAGGGGGTGTCCCGGCCGCCCTCGTTGATGCGCCCGCTGGCCATGAGCTGCAGCGGGCTGTGGTCGTCGAACAGTTCGGCCATCTTGCCCAGGCGCGTGAGCACCTCGCCGTTGCGCACCACCGTGCTCTGGCAGTAGCCGCACACGGCGTGGGTGGACTGCGCGCTTTTGAACTCGACAGGCGCGCCGCAGCCTGGGCAGGGCGCCCGGTAGTAACGCTGGGTGGAATCGGATGCCATCAGGGGCAGCTGCCGAGCGCCGCACAGGGCGGTTTCGGTACCTTTATGGCCTGTCGCGCTTGTCCATCATGCGCTGGCAGCTATTGTTTTGATAGTGAGCGTCAGGCCAGCTTCTTGAGCAGCTCGGACTTTTTGGCGTCGAACTCCTCTTGCGTGAGGATGCCCTTGGCCTTGAGGTCGCCCAGCTTTTCCAGCGTGGCCATCACGTCCTCGGGCTTCACACCCAGCGGCGCGGCTACGGCCTGCACAGCCGCAGCCGCCGCAGGGGTCTGCAAGCCCTGGGCAAGGTTTTGCGCCAGCACCTGGCCCAGCGCCACGCCAGCGCCCAGGCCCATGGCGTCGCCCGCAATGCCACTGCCACCGCCCGCGCTGCCCTCGGCAAACTTCGGAATGGCCTGCGCCGTCTGGTACTGCATGAACTTGGCCATGTCGTTGCCGACCATGCCCATGCCGATCTTCTGGTCCATGATCTTTTGCAGCTCTTCGGGCAGCGAGACGTTTTGCACCGTCATGCCTTCGAGCTGCAGGCCGATCTTGGCGAACGCGGGGGCCAGTTCCTTGGCCAGCGCGTCGGCAAACGTCACCTGGTTGGCAGCCAGATCCAGAAACGGCAGGCCGCTGCCCGCAATGGCGTTGCTGATGTTTTGCAGCACCAGGCCACGCAACTGGCCTTCCAGGTCGCCCACCGGGTAGCTTTCGCGCGTGCCCGAGATCTCGGTGTGAAAGAGCTTGGGGTCGGCAATGCGAAAGGCATAGTTGCCAAAGGCGCGCAGCCGCACCGCGCCAAAGTCCTTGTCGCGGATGGTGATGGGCTGGGGCGTGCCCCATTTCTGGTCGATCTGCTGGCGTGTGCTGAAGAAGTACACATCGCTCTTGAAGGGGGACTCAAAGAGCTTGTCCCAATTTTTGAGGTACGTGAGCACCGGCAGCGTCTGCGTGGTGAGCTTGTGCGTGCCGGGGCCAAACACGTCGGCCACCTGGCCTTCGTTGACGAACACCGCCATTTGCGACTCGCGCACCACCAGCGTGCCGCCGTTTTGGATTTCCATGCCGCTCATGGGGAAGCGCCAGGCCAGCGTGCCGTCGCCTTCCTCCGTCCACTGGATGATGTCAATGAACTGTTTCTTGATGAAGTCCATGAGGGCCATGTGTGCTCCGTTGAGGTGAAAGAGGAGGGAAGAAAACGACCTTTATGGTAACGGGGACTTTAGACCCCGCAACTTTTATGGTTTGGCTGACTGAACGAGCCGTCGCCGTTGGCGATGATGCCCGTTCAGGCTGGCGCTCAGGCCGAATGGGTTGGGCTTTGTGATTGCCAAACATTCTCACTACGAGGGGTTCGCCGTGGATGGCAACCCCTTGCACCGCCTTCGAGCGGACATGGGCAGCAGCGCGGGCTGATGCCGCCGGGCTTTGCGCCAAGGCAGGGGGCGCGCTGGCGCACGGCGCCGCGTCAGGCTTTGACGTCCAGCAGCGAGCCCATCATTTCATCCTGCGCGCGCACGGTTTGCAAGCTGGCCTTGAACGCGTAGGTGGCGGCAATTTGCTCCACGGCCTCCTTTTCCAGGG
>JBKCTS010000222.1:0-1372 GCA_046318695.1 Acidovorax sp. | reverse complement strand
GGCTTGCAGGGAAGGGTGATGGTGATGGCCGCTTCGGGCAGCGGCACGGTGCGCCAATTCAGGGCCGGGCTACAGCCGGTCACCAGCAGCGCGGCGGTGGCCGCGATCAGTGTGCAGTTCATGGGTCGATTATGGGCACATGGGTGCCCGGTGCGCTCGGCCTTGGTGTGCCGGGCAAGGCCCGAGTCCACGCGGTGTGCGGCAAGATTACAAGCGGTCACCTGCCGTTTTTAGGTTGAATGCACGGCCAGCCGACCAGAACTTTTGCCCCGGCCCCCACTCCATCATCGGCGCGCTGCCTCCTTCGCAGTGGTACTGACGGACGGCCGATGTGGCGTCCGTCACAATGGCGATACGTTCGACGGGAACGGCGCAGGCGTTGCAGCAACGGGGAAAAGCATGGCGATCAAGAAATGGGCGGCTGGTGTGTCGGTGGCAGCGTTTGTGGCCATTGGCGCCTATGTGTACCTCAACACCGGCCGCGCGCCCGCGCCCGAATCGACCTTTGTGTTGCTCGATGGCTCCACCCACACCACGGCCGACCTGCGCGGCAAGGTCACGCTGGTGAATTTCTGGGCCACGAGCTGCGTGACCTGCGTGGCCGAGATGCCCGAGATCGTGGACACCTACAACAAGTACCAGAGCCAGGGCTTTGAGACGCTGGCCGTGGCCATGAGCTACGACCCACCGAGCTACGTCGTCAACTTTGCCCAGACACGCCAGTTGCCCTTCAAGGTGGCGATCGACAACACGGGCAACGTCGCCAAAGCCTGGGGCGACGTGCGCCTGACGCCCTCGACCTTCATCGTCAACAAACGGGGCGAGATCGTGAAGACCTATGTGGGCGCGCCCAGCTTTGCCGAGCTGCACCAGCTCATCGAGAAGTTGCTGGCTGAGACCTGAGCGTCTGCAACCGGTTAAGGAACCTCTGCATAACTCCCTGCGGTCTGCGCGTGCGCGGGCTCGTGCCTGCAAGGAGGAGCAACACGGCATGGCGCTCCAAAAGCGGTGCTGGCAAGTGCATAGCGCTGTCACCCCAAAGGTGAGGCTACGAAAACAACCCAAGGCCCGAGTCAATGCGGTGTGGGACAAGATTACAAGCGGTCAACTGCCGTTTTTAGGGTTTAGGACAATGGCCGATTCCAGAGGAAATCGGCCTTGCGCGCTTGCTCAGCAACCACTACCAGCTCTCACTTTAATAGCTAAAGCCTGCAACGGGCGCGCCCCAATCGAGTGGACGCCGCGCAAGGGCCGCCCCGCCGCGCCGGCGTCGTATCCCTTCCCGAATCGTGCAGCGATTCGAGAGAAGGGGGAAGCGGCGCAGCCGCTCAGGGGGGATACGCTATTTCGCGCGGAAGTTGTCGTGGCAGGC
>JBKCTS010000221.1:0-5752 GCA_046318695.1 Acidovorax sp. | reverse complement strand
GCTCTTAATATTAGCCTTGCCGAAGCTAAAAAACGTTATCCAAAATTAAGTGGTAAAAAAACAACTACAGACGAAACTGCAACTGCCTCAGAAACTCCCTCGAAAGAAGGTGGTTTAATGAAGTTAGCCGGTGGCGGTATGGCTGGTGCGAAGCGGTGGCGGTAGCCTGCGTGACAGCGATCACGCCGCGCGTTCGTGAATGGCGTTCTACCCGGGGCAAACAGCGCAGTCGGCGAATTCAGCGCAGCTTGGAGCTTCGCTGCGCGCCCATGCGCCAGTGCGCGCGCGTTTCGCTGGCAAGCGTGAGCATAACTTCCACTGCTAGAGCGTCTCTCTTTTCCATGGCTTGCTCGATGTTCTTGAGCGCCTGCTGAAACAGCTTTGACTGCGAACGCAATTCTTCTCGATTGGCCAGCAGGATATCGCGCCAAACCTTGGGATCGCTGGCCGCGATCCGGGTGAAGTCACGAAACCCCGGACCCGCCAGCGACAGGAAATCATCTGCTCCCGGCTGGCCCATGATGCTGTTCATCAGGGCGAACGCCAGTAAGTGCGGCAGGTGGCTCACGGCCGCAAACGCTGCATCGTGCGATTCGGGCGACATGCTCAAGACGCGGCTGCCAAGCGCCGTCCAGACCTCCTGCGCCTTTTGCAACTGCGCGGTGTAGGTGCGCTCGATAGGCGTCAAAATCACCTGGCGTCCGCTGTACAGGTCGGCCTCGGCGTGTTCCACGCCCGAGACCTCACGGCCGGTGATAGGGTGGGCTGGCACGAAGGAGCCGACCTGGTCCCGCAGCGCGCGGCTGGCCGCTTGCACCACGTCGGCCTTGGTTGAGCCCACATCCATGATGAGCATCTGCGGCGTGACCAGGTGCTTGATGGCCTTGAGGGTGGCTTCGGTGGCAGACACCGGCACGGCGAGCAGCACCACATCAGCACCCGCCACGGCCAACAGCGCCGAAGGAGCCTCAACGTCGATCACGCCCATCTGGCGGGCGCGGTCGGTCGTGGAGGGCGACTTGCTGTATCCAACCACGCGCTTGACCAGGCCCGCTTTTTTCATGGCCAGCGCGAACGATCCGCCCATCAGTCCGCAGCCAATCAATCCCAATTGTTCAAACATGTGGGCTCCTCAGGACGAGACGGGGTAGGTCCCAAGGACTTTGTAGAACGCGCACAAACCGCGAAGTTCTTCGAGCGCGCGCGCAACGTGCGGCTGCGCCGGGTGTCCATCCAGGTCGATATAAAAGTAGTACTCCCACTGCCCGGTACGCGCAGGGCGCGACTCGAACCGGGTCATTGAGACACCATGGGTTTTAAGCGGTACCAGCAGGTCGTGCACCGCACCGGGGCGGTTGGGCACCGAGACCACCAGGCTGGTGCAGTCCTTGCCGGAGGGTGGGGGCGTTTGCAGCGTGTGGGGCAGGCAGATGATGGCAAAACGCGTGCGGTTGTACGCATCATCCTGGATGGCGTGCGCCACGATATGCAGGCCAAACTGCGTGGCGGCGCGCTCGCTCGACAGTGCCGCCCAGGCCGGGTTGGTGCTGGCCAGCCGCGCGCCTTCGGCATTGCTGGAGACCGGGCGGCGCTCGGCGTGTGGCAGGTGCTTGGACAGCCACGCCTGGCACTGCGCCAGCGCCTGCGGATGGGCCAGCACAACCTTGATTTCGTCGAGCGAATTGCTGGTGCGCAGCAGGTTGTGCCGCACCAGCAGGCTGACTTCGCCGACCACATGGGTGGGTGTGTGCAGGAAAAGATCGAGCGAGCGCGTGACGACGCCCTCGGTGGAGTTTTCGACGCCCACCACGCCATACTGCGCACTGCCCGCCGCGGTGGCGTGGAACACCTCGTCAAAATTGGCGCAGTACATCAGGTCGGCGGCTCCGCCAAAGAACTCGATGGCCGCCTGTTCGCAAAACGTGCCCTCTGGGCCCAGCACGGCCACCCGCTGCGGGGACTCCAGCGCCAGGCAGGCCGACATGATCTCCCGCCAGATGGCCGCCACATGGGCGCCCTTGAGCGGGCCGGGGTTGGCAGTCTGGATTTTTTCGATGACCTGGGCCACGCGGTCGGGCCGGAAAAAAGGTGTGCCCTCGCGCTTTTTGACTTCGCCCACCTTCTCAGCCACCAAAGCCCGCTGGTTGAGCAGCGTGAGCAGTTGCTGGTCGAGACTGTCGATCTGCACGCGCAGGCTGGCGAGATCGGGGGAGGCTTGCGGATTGTTCATGAATGGGGGACGGATGCTTGTGTCTGCGCGCGGCTGGATAACAGGCGTTCTTTGTGGGTACTCTCTTCAGGCGCTTTTTTGCTCAAATTCTCGCATGTAGTCCACAAGAGACCGCACCCCTTCGATGGGCATGGCGTTGTACAGGCTTGCGCGCATGCCACCCACCGACTTGTGGCCCTTGAGCTGCAAGAGGCCGCGCTCTTTCGCGCCGGCCAGGAATGCATCATTGCGGCCCTCGTCGCGCAGAAAAAACGGAATATTCATGCGCGACCTGCACGGAACCGCAACCTTGTTCACGTACAGGCTGGAGCGGTCGATGGCGTCGTACAGCAGCGCGGCCTTGGCGGCGTTGCGGTGCTCCATTGCGGCCACGCCGGTCAGGCTGCCTTCGGTCTGCCGCTTGAGCCACTGGAACGTGAGTCCGGCGATATAGATGCTCCAGGTGGGCGGCGTGTTGTACATCGACTGGTTTTCGGCAACCGTCTTGTAGTCAAACGCGCTGGGGCAGATCGAAAGGGCATTGCCCAGCAGGTCTTTGCGAACGACGACCAGGGTGAGCCCAGCCGGCCCCAGGTTCTTTTGGGCGCCCCCGAACGCCAGTCCGACGCGCGACCAGTCGACGCTGCGCGAGGTAACATGCGATGAAAAATCGATGACCAGGGGCGCATCACTGCCAAGTACCTTGAGGTCTGGCAGGTCTTGAAACTCCACGCCGTTGATGGTTTCGTTGCTGCAAATGTGCACATAGCTGGCACCGCGGCTCAGATTCCAGGTGGCAGGGGCGGGCAGGGTGCAAAAGCCAGAGGCTTCGCCAGACGCGGCGATGTTCGCCTCGGAAACGTACTTGCGCGCTTCCTGCAAGGATTTCTGGCTCCAGCTGCCGGTGACCACAAAGTCCACCACCCCTGCGCGCGACAGATTCATCGGGACGATGGCGTTTTCTGCCAGACCGCCGCCCTGCATGAAAAGGATCTCGAAGTTCGAAGGAATCGCCAGCAGCTCGCGCAGGTCTGACTCGGCTTGTTCGTAGATCGAGATGAACTCCTTGCCGCGGTGGCTCATCTCCATCACGCCCATTCCACTGCCGTTCCAATCGAGCATCTGTGCCGCGGCTTGCTCAAGCACCTCGACAGGAATCACTGCCGGACCGGCGGAGAAGTTATAGGGACGGTTCATTTTGAATGAAATGAGGCTCTCGCGCCTGCTCCATAAGTGCTTAATGCTATCATAAAAATAGCATTTGTGCCGGGCGACTAGCACTTTGCCAATGGCGGGCACTCGTCGCGTACCGGGCAAGCCCGGACGGTAGCGTCATGCGTCGGGCGTTTGCAGCGGCGCCGCATTGCCGGCTCCTCCATCGGCGGGCCCATCAGCCGCGTCTGAATCGGCGGCGTTCGCATCGTTTTCAACGATGCGCTGCAGGCCGCTGAGCTTGGCCCCTTCATCCAGCGCGATCAGTGTCACGCCTTGCGTGGCCCTGCCCAGTTCGCGAATCTCGGACACCCGGGTGCGTACCAGCACGCCCTTGTCGGTGATGAGCATGATTTCGTCGTCCGCATGCACCAGCGTGGCTGCCACCACCTTGCCGTTGCGCTCGCTTTGCTGGATGGCAATCATCCCCTTGGTGCCCCGGCCGTGGCGGGTGTATTCGACAATGCCCGTGCGTTTGCCGTAGCCGTTTTCAGTGGCAGTCAGCACGCTCTGGGTCTCGTCTTCGGCGACCAGCATGGCGATCACGCTCTGGCCGTCTTCCAGGGTCATGCCGCGCACACCGCGGGCCTGGCGGCCCAGGGGGCGCACATCGTTTTCGTCAAAGCGCACGGCCTTGCCGCCATCGCTGAACAGCATCACGTCGTGTTTGCCATCGGTCAGCGCTGCTCCGATCAGGTAGTCGCCCTCGTCCAAATTGACCGCGATGATGCCGCCCTTGCGTGGGTTGCTGAACTCATCCAGTGCGGTTTTCTTGACGGTGCCCATGCTGGTCGCCATGAACACGTAGCGGTCGGCCGGGAAGCTGCGCATGTCGCCGGTGAGGGCCAGCACCACGTTGATTTTCTCGCCTTCCTGTAGCGGGAACATGTTGACGATGGGGCGCCCGCGCGAGCCGCGCGAGCCAGCCGGAACCTCCCACACCTTGAGCCAGTACAGGCGGCCCCGGTTGGAGAAGCACAGGAAGTAGTCGTGGGTGGTGGCACACAAGAGCTGGTCGATCCAGTCGTCTTCCTTGGTGGCGGTTGCCTGCTTGCCGCGACCCCCCCGTTTTTGGGCGCGGTATTCGTTAAGCGGCTGGCTTTTGATGTAGCCCGTATGGCTGAGCGTGACCACCATGTCGGTAGGCGTGATCAGGTCTTCGGTGGAGAGATCCTGTGCGCTGTACTCGACGACGCTGCGGCGCGCACCCAGCTTGTGCTGGCCGAACTCCGTCTTGATGGAGTTGAGTTCGTCACCGATGATGACCGACACACGTTCCGGTTTGGCGAGAATGTCCAGCAGGTCTTCAATCACCGCCATGACGTCCTTGTATTCCGCAACGATCTTGTCTTGTTCCAGGCCCGTCAGGCGCTGCAGGCGCATCTGCAGGATTTCCTGCGCCTGGGTTTCGGACAGACGGTACAAACCGTCCTGGCCCATGCCGAACTGCTTTTCAAGCCCCTCGGGTCGGTAATCGTCGGCATTCACCACGCCGCCATCGGCGCGGGTGCGTGTGAGCATCTCGCGCACCAGCTTGCTGTCCCACGAGCGGGTCATCAGCTCCGCCTTGGCCACCGGTGGTGTGGGCGCGTTGCGGATGATGGCAATGAAGTCGTCAATATTGGCCAAGGCCACTGCCAGGCCTTCAAGCACATGGCCACGGTCGCGCGCCTTGCGCAGTTCGAACACCGTGCGGCGGGTGACCACCTCGCGGCGGTGTTGCAGGAAGACGCTGATCAGGTCCTTGAGGTTGCACAGACGGGGCTGGCCATCGATCAGCGCCACCATGTTCATGCCGAACGTGTCCTGCAGCTGCGTCTGCTTGTACAGGTTGTTGAGCACCACTTCGGGCACTTCGCCGCGCTTGAGTTCGATGACAAGGCGCATGCCCGACTTGTCCGACTCATCCTGGATATGGCTGATGCCCTCGATCTTCTTTTCGTGCACCAGCTCGGCCATGCGCTCTTGCAGCGTCTTCTTGTTGACCTGGTAGGGCAGCTCGTCCACGATGATCGCCTGGCGCTGGCCCCGGTCGATGTCCTCGAAGTGGCACTTGGCGCGCATAACCACCTTGCCGCGGCCGGTGCGGTAGCCGTCCTTGACGCCATTGATGCCGTAGATGATGCCCGCCGTGGGGAAGTCAGGCGCCGGGATGATCTCCATCAGCTCATCGATGGAAGCGTCCGGGTGGAGCAGCAAGAGCTGGCAGGCAACCACGACCTCGTTGAGGTTTTTTGGTGGTATGTTGGTGGCCATGCCCACCGCGATGACCGCTGAGCCGTAGACAAGCAGGTTGGGAAGCTAGCTGGGAAGTACACGCGGATCATTTTC
>JBKCTS010000220.1:0-6660 GCA_046318695.1 Acidovorax sp. | reverse complement strand
GGCTTCGTCGGGCCGTGGGGCGCTCGCCGCCTTGGGGCGGCCCGGCGGCGGCGAGGATGTGGCCCCCACGCTCGGCACTGGCGTGTCCTCGCTGCCCCCCGAGGGGGCGCTCGCCGCCTTGGGGCGGCCCGGCGGCGGCTCGGCTTCATTCACTTCCGGCCGGGGCACCACGATCCGCACCAGCAACTCGTCGGGTGCCATCACGTTCTGGCGGTAGCCGGTGTACAGGTCTTCCAGCGGCAGCTGGCGTTCGCCGCGCACGCTGGCCAGCACCACCTGGGCGCGCAGGGCAATCAGCAGTGGCATCGAATCGCCAATGGGCGAGCCGTTGGCCACGTTGCCCCCCAGCGTGCCCGAATTGCGCACCGGCAGGCCCGCGAAGCGGCTGGCGAAGCGGTGCAACTGTGGCCACTGTGCCACCAGCGCCGCAAAGGCATCGGTCAGCGTGACGGCCGCGCCGATGATGATGTGCTGCGCGTCGTGCTGCACCTGGCGCAGCTCGGTGGCTCGGGTCACATCCAGGATGCGGCTGTATTGCTTGTGCTGCTTGGTGACCCACAGGCCCACGTCGGTGCACCCGGCCACCACCTGCGCCTCGGGGTGTGCGGCGCGGGCGGCCAGCAGTGCGGGCAGGCTGGTGGGGGCCAGATAAGCTTGGTTTGAAGTCAAAACAGCGTATTGCGCCCGTCTGGATTGACTCAATAGCTCTAGTTTTTGTAGCAAATAGGCTTCGTTGACCGCGCGCGGCGGCAGCGCTGCCATCTGTTGCGCGGCGTCCAGAATGGGGCGGTAGCCGGTGCAGCGGCACAGGTTGCCCGACAGCGCTTCCTGCGCCCGTTCGCGGGTGATGGGTGGCACCGACCCGTCGGGTGGAGCAGCACTCGCGCCATTGAGCGTGGGCGCGATGTGCTGCTGGTACATGCCAAACAGGCTCATCACAAAGCCAGGCGTGCAAAAGCCGCACTGAGAGCCGTGGCATTGCACCATCGCTTCCTGCGCGGGGTGCAAACCTGCTGCGCGCATGGGGGCCGCATCGCCCACCGGCTGAATCAGCGGGTCCGCTGTCAGGTCTTCCACCGTCCACAGCGCCATGCCGTCGATGGAGTGGGCCAGGCGGATGCAGCTGTTGACCGCGCTGTAGCGCAGCTTGCCGTCGTGGGCCTCGCCCAGCACCACGGTGCATGCGCCGCAGTCGCCTTCGCCGCAGCCCTCTTTGGTGCCGGTGCTGCCCAGGTCCTCGCGCAGCACCTGCAGCAGCGTGCGGTCGGGTGGTACATTGCCCAGTGTCACGGGCTGGCCTCGGCGTAAGAATTGCAAGGGCTGGGTGGTCATGGCAAGGGCCGCTTCGATGTTCGGGAGTCCGTTAGAGGGTAGGGGGCCGCTGCGCGGTCGGCATATCCGTAAGCTTATGGCACCCATGTCTCCACCGCTATGAGATTTCATGCGCTTTTTGACACGATAGGCCTCTATCGCATCAGGGTCTTGCACTCCGTGCCGATCGAGCGCAACGTTCCGAGGGCTGCCTTGCGCCCGGGCAGGCACCAGCCGGCGCTGTCGGCGGCACTGAAAACGCTGCGCGAATGCTCAGGCCCCTGCATCATGCCCACCCATGCCGCGCCGCGCACGGACACGCGCGCTTGCCGAGCGACCCATTTGCTACAAAAAATATAGCGTTTGACATATGCAGAACAAGCGCAAGACGGTGATTTGATATCGATTTTTACGGCCCCACCCACAAACCATCGACCGCATGAGTTCCCCACCCACCCCCCCTGACGCGGCCAACCGGCCGCCGCCGCGGCTGCAGCTTTCAGGCATCACCAAACGCTACCCGGCCGTGGTGGCCAACAGCGGTGTTTCGCTCACGGTGCAGCCGGGCGAAATCCATGCCGTGCTGGGCGAAAACGGCGCGGGCAAGTCCACGCTGATGAAGATCATTTACGGCTCGGTCAAGCCCGATGAAGGCAGCGTGCAGTTCAACGGCCAGGCCGTGCAGGTGCGTAACCCGCAAGAGGCGCGTGCCCTGGGCATTGCCATGGTGTTCCAGCACTTCAGCCTGTTTGACACCCTCACCGTGGCTGAAAACGTATGGCTGGGGCTGGACAAAAGCCTGTCGCTGGCCGAGGTCACCCAGCGCATCACCGCCAAGGCGGCCGAATACGGGCTGGATGTGAACCCGCTGCGCCCGGTGCACACGCTCTCGGTGGGCGAGATGCAGCGCGTGGAAATCATCCGTGCGCTGCTCACCGCGCCGAAGGTGCTGATCCTGGATGAACCCACCTCGGTGCTCACGCCGCAGGCGGTCGAAAAGCTCTTTGTGGTGCTGCGCAAGCTCGCATCCGAGGGCTGCAGCATCCTCTACATCAGCCACAAACTGCACGAGATCCGCGCGCTGTGTACCGCCTGCACGGTGCTGCGCGGCGGCAAGGTCACGGGGGTGTGCAACCCGGCCGAGGAATCCAATGCCTCGCTCTCGTGCCTGATGATCGGCGCAGAGCCACCCGCACTGCAACACCGCACCGTGCAGATCGGTGCCACGTTACTGCGGGTGCAGGGGCTGTCGCTGCCGCGCGCCGACCAGTTTGGCGTGGATCTGATCGACATCGACTTCGAGGTGAAGGCGGGCGAGGTGGTGGGCATTGCCGGGGTGTCGGGCAACGGCCAGAAAGAACTGCTCTATGCCCTGTCGGGCGAGGACGCACGCGCCGACGCGGCCAGCATCCAGGTGGCGGGGCAGAGCGCAGGCCGCATGGGCCCACGCCAGCGCCGCGCGCTGGGCCTGCACTTTGTGCCCGAAGAGCGCCTGGGCCGGGGCGCCGTGCCCACCATGGGGCTGGCGCACAACCTGCTGCTCACGCGCTCCAATGCGGTCAGCCGCGGTGGGTGGATCAAGGTGGGCGCGTTGCAAAAGCAGGCGGCAGACATCATTGCCCGCTTCAACGTGAAGGCCGGTGGCCCGAACGCGGCGGCCAGGTCGCTGTCGGGCGGCAATCTGCAAAAGTTCATCGTGGGGCGCGAGATCGATGCCAACCCGAAACTGCTCATCGTCTCGCAGCCCACCTGGGGCGTGGACGTGGGCGCGGCCGCGCAGATCCGCGGCTCCATCCTGGCGCTGCGCGATGCGGGCTGCGCGGTGCTGGTGGTCAGCGAGGAGCTGGACGAATTGTTTGAAATCTGCGATCGGCTGCATGTGGTGGCCAAAGGGCACCTGTCGCCTTCGGTCGCCCGCGCCGACGCCACGGTGGAGCGCATGGGTGAATGGATGAGCGGTCTGTGGCATGCCGATGCGCAGGCCCATCTGGCGCAGGCGCAGGCGCAGGCGCAAGAGTCTGCCGGGGAGATGCAGCATGTTTAAGCTGGAACCCCGCCCGCAGGCGTCGCGCCTGTGGACCTACGGCTCGCCGCTGCTTGCACTGGCGGTGACGGTGCTGATCGGCGTGGCGCTGTTCATGGCGCTGGGCAAGGACCCGGTGCGCGGCCTGCAGGTGTTCTTTTGGGAGCCCATCAAGTCGCCGTACGCGATTGGCGAGTTGATGGTCAAGGCCACGCCGCTGCTGCTCATTGCGCTGGGCCTGGCGGTGTGCTTTCGCTCCAATGTGTGGAACATCGGCGCTGAGGGCCAGTTTGTCATCGGTGCCGTGGTTGCCGGGGGCGTGGCGCTGCTGGCCGACAAGACCACCGGGCCGTGGATCGTGCCCGCCATCCTGCTGGCCGGTGTGCTGGGCGGCATGGTGTGGGCGGGGCTCACCGCGCTGCTGCGCGACAAATTCAACGCCAACGAAATCCTGGTCAGCCTGATGCTGGTGTATGTCGCCACGCTGGTGCTGGGCTACCTGGTGTACGGCCCGTGGAAAGACCCCCTGGGCTACAACTTTCCGCAGACCAAGATGTTTGACAAGGTCACGCAGATTCCGCGCCTGATGCAGGGCTCGCGCGTGTCCATCGGGCTGCTGCTGGCGCTGGCGGGGGCTGCGGCGCTGTGGATCTTTTTGTTCCGCACGCGGGCCGGTTTTGCGCAGCAGGTGGGCGGGCTGGCTCCGGCGGCGGCGCGCTACGCCGGGTTTTCATCGCGCAAGGCGCTGTGGACGGCGCTGCTGATATCCGGCGGCGCTGCGGGCCTGGCGGGTGCGCTGGAAGTGGCGGGCCCCATCGGCCAGCTCACGCCCTATGTGCCGGCGGGCTATGGCGTTGCGGCCATCATCGTGGCGTTTGTGGGCCGGCTGCATCCGGTCGGCATGATCCTCTCGGCCATCCTCATGAGCATGTTCTACATCGGCGGCGAGCTGGCGCAGTCGCGCATGGGGCTGCCCAAGTCGCTCACGGGTGTGTTCCAGGGCCTGCTGCTGTTCACGCTGCTGGCGTGCGACACGCTGATCGCCTACCGCATCCGCTGGGTGGGCACCCGTGCACCAGCCAAGGGAGCCGCATAAATGGAATCGTACGCACTCCTTATCGGTGCCACGCTGAGTGCAGGCACCGTGCTGGCCATGGCGGCCCTGGGCCTGCTCATCAACGAAAAGGCGGGCATCGTCAACCTGGGGGCCGAGGGCATGATGCTCTGCGCGGCCATTGCGGGCTTTGCCACCGTGGTGCACACCGGCAACAGCTGGCTGGGCTTTGCAGCGGGCATGGCCGCGGGGGCGCTGCTGGCGGCCATTTTTGGCGTGCTGGTGATCTGGCTCAATACCAACCAGTACGCTACCGGGCTGGCGCTCAGTCTGTTTGGTGTTGGGTTTTCGGCCTTTGTCGGCATCGGCTACGTGCAGGCCAAACTGCCCGAGCTGACGCGCTACGCCGTGCCCGTGCTGGGCGACATCCCCCTGCTGGGCCCTGCGCTGTTCCGCCAGCACCCGCTGGTGTACCTCACCATGGTGCTCGCGCTGGCATTGATCTGGTTCCTTTACCGCTCGCGTGCCGGGCTGGTGCTGCGCTCGGTGGGCGAGTCGCCCGAATCAGCCCACGCCCTGGGCTATCCGGTGCGCCGCATCCGGCTGGCGGCGGTGGTGGTGGGGGGCGCGCTGTGCGGGCTGGCAGGTGCCTACATCTCCACCGTGTACACGCCGTTGTGGGTCGAGGGCATGGTGGCGGGCCGCGGCTGGATCGCACTGGCGCTGACCACCTTTGCCACCTGGCGGCCGGCACGCGTATTGCTGGGTGCCTACCTGTTTGGCGGCGTGACCATGCTGCAGTTCCATTTGCAGGCCACGGGCGTGCAGGTGGCCAGCCAGTTGCTGAGCATGCTGCCCTATGTGGCCACCATCGTGGTGCTGGCGCTGATCTCGCGCAATCCGACATGGATCCGCGTCAACATGCCGGCATCACTTGGAAGGCCTTTTTATCCGGGCTCATAATCATCGCTTCGCCCTTTTCAATCCAACGTTCTCAACCCCACGTTCTCAAGAAGGAACCGACATGACTGATCTGCAGAAACGCTCGCTGCTCAAAGTGGCCGCGCTTTCCACCGTAGCTGCCGCCGCCCTGGTGGGCTGTGGCAAGAAGGAAGAGCCCGCACCGGCCCCGGCGCCAGCTCCCGCACCTGCGGTCGAAGCCCCGGCACCCAAGGCCGAGCCCCTGAAGATCGCGTTTGCCTACGTGGGCCCGGTGGGCGACGGCGGCTGGACATTTGCCCACGACAACGGTCGCAAGGCAATCGAAAAGGAGTTTGGCGACAAGGTGAAGACCAGCTTTGTGGAAAGCGTGCCCGAGTCGGCCGATGCCGAGCGCGTGCTGCGCGACCTGGCTGGCCAGGGCAACAAGCTGATCTTCGGGACCACCTTTGGCTACATGGAGTCCATGCTCAAGGTGGCTGCAGACAACCCCGGCATCAAGTTCGAGCATGCCACCGGCTACAAAACCGCTGAGAACCTGCGCACCTACGACAGCCGCACCTACGAAGGCGCGTACATGGCGGGCGTGATTGCCGGCGCCATGACCAAGTCCAACACCCTGGGCGTGGTCGGCTCGGTCCCGATCCCTGAAGTGATCCGCAACATCAACAGCTTCACCATGGGCGCGCAGTCGGTCAATCCCAAGATCACGACCAAGGTGGTCTGGGTGAACGAATGGTTCAGCCCACCGAAGGAAACCGAAGCCGCCACCAGTCTGATCAACGGCGGCGCCGACGTGCTGTTCCAAAATACCGATTCGCCCGCCGTGCTCAAGACCGCACAAGAAAAGGGCAAGCGCGCCTTCGGCTGGGATTCCGACATGACCGCCTACGGCCCCAAGGCCCACCTGGCCTCGGCCATCATCAACTGGGGCCCGTACTACCTGAAGGCCACCAAGGATGCGCTGGACGGCAAATGGGCTTCCGGCCAGAGCTGGTGGGGCGTGAAAGAAGGCGCGATCGACATCGTCTCGATTGCCGAAGATGTGCCCGCGGACATCAAGACCAAGGTCGAAGGTATCAAAAAGGGCCTGGGGGATGGCACCTTCCACATCTGGAAGGGTCCGATCGTGGGTCAGGACGGCAAGGAAGTGCTGGCCAAAGATGCCGTGGCCGACGACAAGTTTCTGGGTGGTGTGAACTTCTACGTCATGGGCGTGGAAGGCACGTTCCCCGGCGGCGACAAGAAGTAATCCGCCCTGGGCGCACTCACAATGGCCGCCGCCGGGCGGCTGTTGTTATGCACAGCGTCGCGCGCAGGCCCCGCCCGAGTG
>JBKCTS010000219.1:0-1071 GCA_046318695.1 Acidovorax sp. | reverse complement strand
CTTGGGCAGGGGCTTGTGGTTCTAGTTCTTGTCGTTGAACTCGACAATGTGGTTGCCAGCGGCGCGGCCAAAAACCAGCAGGTCCAGCAGCGAGTTGGTGCCCAGTCGGTTGGCGCCGTGTACCGAAACGCACGAGCATTCGCCCACTGCGTTCAGGCCGTTGACCACCTGGTTGTCGTTGCCAGCTTGCTGCACCACCGCCTGGCCGTTGATGTTGGTGGGGATGCCGCCCATCTGGTAGTGGATGGTGGGCACGACTGGGATGGGTTCCTTGGTGATGTCCACGTTGGCGAAGTTGACGCCAATTTCATACACCGAGGGCAGACGTTTGTGGATGGTCTCCGCACCCAGGTGGTCCAGCTTGAGCAGCACGTAGTCCTTGTTGGGGCCACAGCCACGGCCTTCCTTGATTTCCTGGTCCATCGAGCGCGAAACAAAGTCGCGCGGTGCCAGGTCTTTCAGCGTGGGCGCGTAGCGCTCCATGAAGCGCTCGCCATTGCTGTTGAGCAAAATGGCGCCTTCGCCACGGCAGCCCTCGGTCAGAAGCACGCCAGCTCCGGCCACGCCCGTGGGGTGGAACTGCCAGAACTCCATGTCTTCCAGCGGGATGCCGGCGCGCGCTGCCATGCCCAGTCCGTCGCCGGTGTTGATGAAGGCGTTGGTCGATGCGGCAAAGATGCGGCCCGCGCCGCCGGTGGCCAGCAGGGTGGTTTTGGCTTCCAGGATGTGCAGGTCGCCTGTTTCCATTTCCAGTGCGGTCACGCCCACCACGTCACCGTCGGCGTCGCGGATCAGGTCCAGCGCCATCCACTCCACAAAGAAATTGGTGCGTGCCTTGACGTTTTGCTGGTAGAGCGTGTGCAGCATGGCGTGGCCGGTGCGGTCGGCCGCGGCGCAGGCGCGCGGCACAGGCTTCTCGCCGAAGTTGGCGGAGTGGCCGCCGAACGGACGCTGGTAGATCGTGCCGTCCGGGTTGCGGTCGAACGGCATCCCGAAGTGCTCGAGCTCGTAGACGACCTTCGGCGCCTCGCGGCACATGAATTCGATCGCGTCCTGGTCGCCGAGATAGTC
>JBKCTS010000218.1:0-9818 GCA_046318695.1 Acidovorax sp. | reverse complement strand
GCCCGCTGGAGATGGGCGGTATGTTCACCACCTTCAAGGTGCGCGCCAGCCAGCCCGCGGGCGACTACCGAGACCCGGGGGACTACCCGGCTCCGCCCGGCACCGTTGCCTTCGAGTGGCAGGGCGCACCGGCCGCCACGCCGCAGCCGGTGCGCACCCAGGCACCCGGCACCACCCCCGGCGCCGCCACGGTACGCAAACCCACGGCCAGCGGCCACCAACACTGAACCCGGAGTAAATACATGAAAGCTATGAACTTGATAGCAGCAAGCACCCTACTGGCGTGCGTAACAGCAGTTTTTTCTCATGAAAATTCGCCACACCACGCTACCAAGGCCTCCGCGCCGAGGGAGCAAAAGGACTGGGGAATCGCCGGGGATGTGAAAGACGTGCGCCGCACCATCGTGATCCGCATGACCGACAAAATGCGCTTTACACCCAGCGCCATCACCGTGCACGAGGGCGAGACCGTGCGGCTGCGCGCGCAGAACCAAGGCAAGGTGCTGCACGAAATCGTGATCGGCACCCAAACCGAGCTGGCACAGCATGCCGAGATGATGATGAAGTTTCCGGCGATGGAGCATGACGAGCCCTACATGGCCCATGTGCGTGCTGGCGGGCAAGGCGACGTGGTGTGGCAGTTCAACCGCCCAGGCAGCTTTGACTTCGCTTGCCTGATCCCCGGCCATTTCCAGGCTGGCATGACCGGCACCATCACCGTTCTTCCGCGCAAGCCCTGAACGCGGTTGCGCCCCCTCGCTGGCCGCTGACTGAACCAAGCACACACCATGACACACACCAACACGCCCTTTGCGCACGCAGCAACCCGCGTCCGACTCAACAACCGCCGCGATCCCTGCGATGTGCTGCTGGTTGCGCGTGACGGTGGCACCCGGGTTTTCAAACGCTACAACGGAAAGGCATCGACATGAACCACCCTGTGCTTCCCTCCTTCTGGTTTGCGGCGCAACGGCAGCACCCGCAACCGCGTGCAGGGGCTGCGGCGCTGGCGCTGGCGCTGGCGCTGGCACTGGTGCTGGCGGGGCTGCTGGGGCCTTTGGCTGCGTTGGCACAAGCCGCGCCGCCTGGCGTGCCAGCCATGCCACCCAAAGCCGATCCGGCTGCTGTTGGGGTTAGCCAAACCGCCGAGAGCGACCTGAGCGAGGGTGAGGTGGTCCGCTGGGATCCGCGCACCGGCAAGGTCACACTGCGCCACGGCCCGATCAGGAACCTGGACATGCCACCCATGACCATGGTGTTCGTCGTGAAGGGCTCTGTGCCTACCGCGGCCCTCACGCCGGGTGCCAAGCTGCGCTTTCGCGCGCAGCAGCAGCAGGGCGCTTACGTCATCACCCACGCGGAACCTGCGCCCTGACAGGCTGGTGCAGCGCGAGGCGCCGTCTCACTTGTCGCCCGCATCCTCCCGGGCCTGCTCCACACTGTTGAGGAGGGCCGCGCGCGCCACGGCGTCAAGGGCACCCGTGACCAGTGGCTCGCTGGCCACGATGCGCAGGCGTCCTTCTGCCACCAGCGTGTCGCGCACGCGGCGGGTCATCGAGTAGATGCTGCCATCGCCCTGTTTGAACAATAAAATCGTGCCTTGCGCGCTGCACCATGACAGTTGGGACCGCGTAGTTCCCTGGTCGGTTTCCATGTCCACCCAGGTGCCTACCGCCCAGTCGGCAGACGCCAGGGCATCGGCATCTGCGCCTGGTATGGCCGAAGGGCTGTCAGCTTCGCCCCTGACGTCGGGCAACACCACAAAGCCCGATGCTTGAGCCTCTTGGGGTGCCATCCAGGCATCGTCCAGCAGCGCTGGCGAGCCGCCATCGCGCAAGCTGTCCGCATCCGGGCCTGCGGGGCGAGCGTCTGCACTGGTGGGCGCCTGCGCGGCAGCGCCCGCTGGCAGGTAGCCGGCCTGCAACACCTGCATCAGCCGCTCCATGAAAACGCTTGCCTGCTGAGCAGGGAATTGAATCGTTCGCAGGCCGCGCCGGACATCCGCCAGCAGCGTGGGAATGGTTCGTGTGAGCCGCGCCGGGTTGGCCGCTGCGGCGTGCGGGGTGGCAGCCCACAGCAGGCTCGCCACCACGGCCCGGTACCCGCCAGGGTCCGCCTCACCGCTGCGATCGGACATGCGGGCCTCCGCAAGAACTTGCAACCATGGTCCCAGGATGAAGTCGCGCACCTCGGACGAAACGCCCTGCATGCCCGCAGACGTCGCCATCTCGGCCTGTAGATTGCGCGCCAGCAAGCCGCGCTGCTCCACATGCTGCAGGGTCTTGACCGCTGCATCGCGCTGGGCCGCCAGTCGGCCCTGGCCAGCGCTCCACATCTGGCTCATTTGCCCCAGGGCCGAGTCAAAGTGCGCCGCCTTCACAACGGGCAGCGCCGCCAAGCCCTTCAATGCCTTGCGCACCGGCCGAAAGAATGCAACGAAGCCGCTGGCCTCGCTGTTCGTCCATGCCAGGCTGCGCTTGGTGACCTCGTCGATAAAGCGTCTTGCCGGATGCTGGCGATCGCTGAAAAAGCGCGCATCGTGGCTGACCAGTCCGAGCAGGATCGGCTCCAGGTCACGCAGCGCACCACGCACGGGAGGCAGCAGGCGCTGGTCCCGGTTGAGGTTCTCGATCATGAGCAGCACGACCTCACGGGCAACCGCCTGGCGCGTGCCCTCGGAATCCTGCCCCATGCCCTCGCGGAGCGCAGCGCGCCCCTCACCCCGTGCGCGGCCTGACTGCTCCGCCAGGCGGCCCAGCACCTCATCCACCTGTTCCGATCGGTCAAGGGCATCCAGCGCCCCCGGCATCGTGACTGGAAACTCGCTGGGTGGCCCCTCCCGGCCATGGTCCGGCGCCTCCCCACCCATCTCCAGTCCATCGAATTCCTCCGCAAACCGCTGGGCAAACGCCGCTACCCGGTCGGGGACAAGCGACGCCGGCGCCGGAGATACTTCGTCGTGCGCCAGCAGATCATGCAGGCTGGCAGCGGTCAGAACGGAAGGGGCAGATGACAGGCCCTGCGACTTGGTCGACCCAGCAGAGGGCAAAACCGACTCGGGCAAATAATCGTTGGTGGAATGAAAGCCAGCCGCTGGCGCAGGCCGTGCGCCCTCGATAGAAAAGCTCGCCGGTCGCACCCCGTGCTCGCGCAGGAATGAACAAATCCTGTGGTAGAGCATTTCCAGTTCCCGCCCCAGCGGATCGCAAACCTGCGTCATCCAGACTGTGCGAATTCCAGGTGATACCCCCGTGGCCGTCATCACTTCCTGCAGAACCCGCAGGTAAACCTGGGGGTGCAACGGATTGCGCTCGGGCTGTACGGCACGCAAACCCATGACGGTGCAGATGAGGGGAGTGAATTCAGACAATGCAGCGTCGGCTTGATTGAGTGCCGTCCGCTGGGCGCGCGCCACCTCGACATGGTCGTGAACCTGCCCCGCATCGAGCAATTCAAGTTCGTCAAAACGCAAATCGGTCAAAGTTCGCCGCCGCTCAGGGGCTCCTTCGACTTGCGCATTGTCAATGGCTTTGCGCAACGCCAGCCCAAATGCGTCAATCATCTGGCGCTGCTTCTCCTTAAGCATGGTCAGGGCCTGGACAACAGTGCGTCGCTCCAACGCATCGCGCAAGCCAAACTCTTGCTGCTGAAGCTGGTAGCGCGTGTAGTCGAGCAGCTTCTCAATCAGAATCGAGCCATCCCGACAGGCTAGCTCAATGCACTGACGATACAGAGCGGCGTGATCTACTGAACTGGCGTTGACATGTTTGGAATTCATGGTCCGATTGAACGCTAGCTACCATCAAAAGTCGCTATTGTTTCACTTTTAACGTTTAGTTTCTTCTGTAACGCGGCATCAAGTGTGGTTTTTGTCACGATCCAACCTCAAAAACGATGCCGGGCGAGTGGTCAACGGCTGCCAGCGTCAAGCGCGAAAGCGTCATGACGGACGCGGATGCGTCCGGCTGGGGTCTGTCGGACTTGTAGCGTCGTAAGAACCTCTGCCCCAGCGCGGACGGTTTGCCAAGATTGCATCCCCACAGCCGACAGAAAGGCAGCGAAAAAATGACCAGTACGGTCGATTTGCAGCCGACGATTTCCAGGCCCGACAGGCTTCTGATCACCAGCCGCCACCATAATCCTGGCATGAATTCCCTGTCAAAGGCTACAGATTGCGGCAGCATCACCCGGGTGGCTGGCATTGAGGTTGGCCACTTCACCGAAACGCGACGCCCCACCGGCTGCACCGTGATTCTCAGCCCTGAGGGAGCGGTGGCGGGTGTGGACGTGCGCGGCGCGGCGCCGGGCACAAGGGAGACCGATCTGCTGCACCCGTCGAACCTGGTCGACAAGGTGCACGCGATCATGCTGTCGGGCGGAAGCGCCTGGGGCTTGGATGCGGCCAGTGGGGCCATGCGCTGGCTGGAAGAGCGTGGCGCCGGCTTCGACGTGGGCGTGGGCCGCGTGCCCATCGTTCCAGCAGCCGTTTTGTTTGATCTGTTGGTCGGCGACATGCACATTCGCCCCGATGCGGCGGCGGGCTATGCCGCCTGCGCGGCGGCTTCGACCGCCGACCCGGCCGAGGGCAATGTGGGTGCGGGCACCGGGGCCGCGCTGGGCAAGATCTTCGGTATGCAATGGGCCATGAAAGGCGGCATTGGCACGGCATCCGTCACCGTGGACGGCGTGACCGTTGGCGCACTCATTGCGTGTAACGCACTGGGCGACGTGATCGACCCCGACACGGCGCAGGTCATTGCCGGGGCGCGCACGGACGACGGGCTCCGCCTGCGCGACACCCGCCGGGCACTGCTGCGCGGCGAGCAGCCTCTGCCGTTGCTGGCTGGTACCAACACCACCATTGGCGTCGTGGCCACCGATGCCGTCATCACCAAGGTGCAGGCCCACCGCCTGGCTGTAGCCGCCCACGACGGCCTGGCTCGCAGCATCAACCCTGTGCACACGATGTTGGACGGAGACACGCTATTCAGCCTGGGCACGGGCCGCAGCAGCAAGATGCCCGGCATGATGGTGCTGACCGCCATGGCGGCTGAAGCCACGGCCATCGCCACCGCCCGTGCGGCGCGGGCCGCGCGCTCCATCACCACGGCGCAAGGCCTGTTCCTGCCCGGGATCGAGCACCTTGGTCACGCCTGAGGGCACGGACCCGTTACACAGCGGGTCCATCCACGGCCTATCGCAACATCGCCCCGCGCCCCGTTTTTGACCCAGATCAGCCGTTACGACATGATTTGATCGTCTGAAAAGCCACCGTTTGAGAGTGCCAGCAGCGGACTGACTAGCGTTTGGCCACTGCCCAGCGGACGCTCTGGCGTCGCCCTGTCCGAGGTGGCCCATGGAAACATCGCATGGTGGCCAAATCCAGCGGGCAAACTGTCTTGCCTTTGTGCAACCCGGCAACGGCTACAACCAAGGCATCTGCTGCCAGACATTACAGGCATCATCCACCCGGTGACCGAGCATCGCTACTTATGCCCAAGGCATTTCGAAATACACTGCTTTCCCTGCGCGATCTGCTCGCTTCTGCCGGACCGCTCCTACTGATTGGCGTGGTGCTGCTGGTGCTGGCTTATCGGTGGCTCAACCCCACACCACCCAAGACGGTGATCCTGGCTACAGGACCAGCGCAGAGTGTCTATGCGGAGTTTGGCAGGCGCTATCAGAGAGCCCTGGCGGCCGATGGCATTGACGTGGTACTACTTCCCAGCACGGGATCATCTGCCAACCTGCAGTTGCTGCGAGACGGCAAGGCCGACGTGGCCTTCGTACAGGGCGGCACGGCGGCGAGCCAGCCCGATGATGCCTACGAACTGGTGTCCCTCGGCAGCCTCTTTGTCGAGCCGGTGTGGGTTTTTTACCGCGCCCCGGCCGCGGCTTCGGCGCGCAGCTCCAGCGCGGTGCAGCGGCTCAGCGGCATAGCGCAGCTCAAGGGGCTGCGCGTGAACGTGGGCACGCACGGCAGTGGTGTCCCTAACCTCATGCATCGCATGCTCGAGGTCAACCGCATCGAGCAAAGCGAAATCAAGCTGTCTTACCTGGAAGAAACCCCGGCCACCGTCGAGTTCTTGGCGGGACGACTGGATGCCATGGTGTTCATCTCTGCACCCGAGTCGCACATGGTGCAGATGCTGCTGCAGACGCCTGGCGTGAAACTGCTGGACTTTGCGCAGCACGAAGCTTACGCGCGACGCCTGCCTTTCCCGACCCCGGTCACACTGCCCCGCGGCGTGGTGGACCTGGCAAAAGATGTGCCTTCGCAAGATGTGCGCCTCGTGGCATCGACGACCTCGATGCTGGCGCGTGCGAACACTCATCCAGCCCTGCTGACCTTGTTTGCCCAGAATTCGCAAACCCTGCATGGTGGCGCAGGATGGTTCAATCGCGCACGCGAGTTTCCCAGCCTCCAGCATGGCGAACTGCCTTTGGCCAAAGAGGGCGAGCGCGCCATTACCGAGCCCGTGCCGCTGCTGCAGCGCTACCTGCCTTTTTGGATTGCCAATCTGATCGAGCGCATGTGGCTGGTGCTGGGCATCTTGGTGGCCACCATGCTGCCACTGTCGCGCATCGTTCCGCCGCTGTACCAGTTCAGGGTACGTTCTAGGGTGTTCCACTGGTACGGTCACCTGCGCGAGATCGAAAACGACATAGAAGCTCGCAGCGTTGATCCCACCACCTTGCTCAAAAAACTGGACAGCCTGGAGGCCCAAGCTGAAAAAGTGTCGCTTCCGCTTTCCTACACTGACGAGCTATACACGCTGCGCCACCACATTCACCTGGTGAGAAAGAAACTGATACGCGCGCAGCAGGCCCGCGAGACGCAAGCATTGCAGAAGAGCTGAAGCACGCCGGAACTTTCAGGGCAAGGTTCAGCGCGGCTTGCCTGCCGCAACATTCGACCCAGTCAACTTGCGCGAGAGAGTCGACGAAGCGTTGCCCAGAGGGGCAGCGGCGGACGAGAGTGTGGCGGCGCTGGTCGATGATGGAAATGCCTTTCTATGCTCGCCTGCCCGCCCCTCTGCAGCCTCCGCGTCTTTGTCAACCCCTGCAGGCGAGGACACCACCCTGATCAACCCTTCAGCCGCCAGTTTGTCGCGCATGCGACGTGTCATCGATTGCGTGCTCGCGTCGGGTGCAGTGAACAAAAACAGCGTGCCATGCGGGCTGGACCAGGTGAGCTGGGTTCTCATCACGCGGCCATTGGTGATCAATTCCACCCATGCGCCAATCACAAAGTCCGCATAAGGATCGGCTAGTGTTTCTGGAACCCCTGCATGGGCACTGATACCTTCAGAGCCGGTCGACGCCCCAAGAGCGCCATAGGCAGACACGCCAGCTTCGGCCGACTGGTCGTTGGCCGAAGGTGTAGCCGCAGTCGCAGACCCAGAAGCGGGCGCAGGGCGCCGGCCGGGTTTTTCGAACGCCGCCTGGTGGAGGGCGACCAGGCGCTGCAGCAGCGCGCTGGTTTGGGCCGCCGGATGGTTGACAGTCTTGAGGCCTTTGCGGAGTTTGGCAAGAAGGCCGGGGATGGCATCGTTGAGACGATCCGGTTCCTGGCGGGTGAGCGCTGGCTGTGAACTCCAGAGCAACACCGGCACCAGCGCGAGATAGCCACCTGGATCGTCATCGGGAGAATCGGGCTCCTTGAGCACGTGGGCAAGCGCCACGACATCTGCCCATGGCCCTGCCGCAAAGTCCAGCACATCGGCTGGCACATGTTCCAGATCGGGCAGCCTGCGAATGTCTGCCGCAATTTTTTCGGCCAGCAATGCCCGCTGTTCTGCGTGGAGCTGGGCCTTTTCTTGCGCTTCGAGCGCGGCGCGGGCTTTCTTGTCCTGCGCGTCCCAGGCGGCCTGCAGGGCATTGAAAACCGTCTCAAACGGCGCGGAATCCTTGATTTCCCGGTCCGCAAGATGATCGACTGCCTCTTTGATGAGGCGCATAAAGCGGCTGAAACCCGATGCGGTTTCAGCCTCGAACACCAGGCTTCGCTGGGTTACCTCGTCGAGAAGTCGGCGGGCGGGATGCCTCGCATCGGTGAAAAAACGCGTGTCATGACCGACCAACTGCTGCAATGCTGGGCCGAGGCTCTGCACTGCTTTTTGAACGGAGGGTAATAACCGAGCGTCGTGGGAGATGTTGTGGACCATCCGGCTCACCACCTCCTGCGCCGCGGCGGGCGACTGCATGGGCGCATCCAGGGGCATGGCGGCGTACACCATCGGCGCTACACCAGGGCCTTGCCAGCCGGCCACGAGTGGCGAAGGCAGCCCTACTGCCTGGCTGCCTGCTGGCGTCGCAGCACCGCCCGCCAGCCGCCCCACCAGCCGCTCGAGCTGAGCCATGTCCTCCATGGCCTCGGCCGCCGCCGTTGCGACCGCCGGGTCGAATCCACCCGCCAGAGTAGCCCGGCTACTGGCAGAACCGAACCGGGGTTCCACCCAACCGGGTTGCCCACCGCCGGGGGGCAACCCCACGCCGCCGCCTGGGAGCGCTGGGTGCTCCGCGCCCGACATCGCCACACCGTATGAGCGTGGATCCAACGGATCACCCCCAGCCAGCATCTGTCGAAGGATGCCTACGGTGAGCAGAGCCTCCTCGGCATCCGGCGCGAGAGCGCCTTGCGACGAATCCGCACCCCAGCCCGTACCACGCCCGTGGCCAGTGCTTGCGTAGTCACCGACAGGCGCACCGGCCGAGTGTCCATAACCTGAATATGCCCCCCCATAACCGCTGCCAGGGCCGCCATAGGCTGAACCGTGGCCAGTGCCCCCATAGCCGCTATTGCCTGCCGCAAACCCGCTGCGGGAAGCTCCCGGGCCGGCCAGCACTGCGTATCCCACCGGCTGCACACCATGCTCGCGCAAGCTGACCACGATCTTTTCGTACTCCACAACCAGCAGCTTGCCCAACAAGTCACGCATGTGCTGCATCCAAAGCTGCCGCACCTCGGATGCCACGCCGGTAGCGCCCACCGCCTTTTGCAAAGCGCGGATATAACTTTCGGGCCGCAGCGGATTGCGTTCGGGCTGCACGCTTCGCAGCCCTTGGGCCGAACTCACGAGCGTGTTCAATTCGGCCAGAACGGCATCGGTCGCATGCAGGGCAGACTGCTGGGCCCGGGACAGTTCCACCTGAGCCTGGACTTCGTTTTCATCCATCAACGAAAGCTCGCCGAAGTCCATGCCAGTATCGTCCGCCGGAGCCCGGCTTTTGGCGATGGCAGGTCCTTCGGCAAAGACCTCCAAAAGCGCCATCGGATAACCCTTGACCAGAGCGGCCGCGTGCTGCCTGAGCAGTCGCAGGCTATCGCTCACCAGATTGCGCTGCTGGATGTTGCGCACGGTGGACTCTTCGCCCGTCAGCGCTCCATCCGTCACCTTCACAAGCTCCTGCATCAACGCCTCGCCACCACGCACGGCGTTGACGACGCAGGCGCGGAACACGGTACGCATTGAAGGCGCAGGGCGAGACATGGCTACAGACGGTACAGCAAGGAGTGATAGCAATCCTACTTGACCTGAGGTCTTATTTGAGAGCTTTGAAACGCATCCGCTTGGGTTTTGCACCTTCTTCGCCGAGCCGTTTCTTTTTGTCAGCCTCGTACTCTTGATAGTTTCCGTCAAAGAACGTCCACTGACTGTCACCCTCAGCCGCCAGGATGTGCGTTGCGATGCGGTCGAGGAACCAGCGGTCGTGGCTGATAACCAACACCGTGCCAGCATACTCCAGCAGCGCATCCTCCAGCGCGCGCAGGGTTTCCACATCCAGATCGTTGGACGGCTCGTCCAGCAGCAGCA
>JBKCTS010000217.1:0-3435 GCA_046318695.1 Acidovorax sp. | reverse complement strand
CGCGGTGGCAGAGCACTTTCGGGACAAGGGCCAGCACGTGCTCTTGTTGATGGATTCGCTGACCCGCTACGCCATGGCCCAGCGTGAAATTGCCCTTGCCATCGGCGAGCCGCCAGCGACCAAAGGTTATCCGCCGTCGTGTTTCGCAAAGTTGCCTCAGTTGGTGGAGCGCAGCGGAAACGGGTTGCACGGGGTGGGCTCGATTACCGCTTTCTACACCGTGCTGTCCGAGGGCGATGACCAGCAGGACCCGATCGCAGATGCAGCCCGGGCCATCTTGGATGGGCACATCGTGCTGTCGCGGGCTCTCGCGGAGTCGGGGCATTTCCCGGCCATCGATATTGAACAGTCCGCGTCGCGGGTCATGCACAACGTGGTGGATCGCCAGCACTTCGAGCTGGCTCGACGCTTCCGGGCGATCTACTCCCGTTATCAAAAGAGCCGCGATCTTGTCCAGGTAGGGGCCTACATGAGCGGGTCCGACCCGGCCCTTGATGAGGCCATCCGCCTGCAGCCACAGATGGCAGGCTTTCTCCAGCAGGACATGTTCGAGGCGTCTTCGCTGGCGCAAAGCGTGGCTGGCATGGACGCCGTGCTGGGTCAATGATCACGTTGACCGATTCTGCATCCCCTTTCATGTCCAGCCTTAACGCTCTTCTTGTCGCAATCAGTGTAGCTACGCGTCAGCGGGATGACGCTCGCAAGGCTCTGCAGGCCACCCTGGCTGCCCAGCAGGCGGCCAGGGCCCAGCTTGAGCAACTCAACGACTACGCCCGTGAAACCGAGGCCCGCTGGGGAATGCGCTCTGATGCGGAAATGAAGCCGGAGGTGATGTACCACCACGTCCAGTTCATGGGCCGACTGGGACACGCTGCGGGGCTTCAGACCACCGTGGTGGGCGATCATGAGGATCGCGTGAACATGGCTCGGCAAACGCTTTTGCAGGCCGAGATCAGGCTCGCCAGCCTTTCAAAGGTCGTTGACAGGCGACGTAGCGAGATTGAACTGACCAATGCGCGCAGAGAACAGAAACAGACGGACGAGCGGGCGTCGCTGCGGTACCGCAACTCCCAGCAGGAGCATTGACATGGAACCCACACGAGTAGCGGCAACACCACCGAGCCATTCGGCCCCGCAATCCACGCTTGCGGCCGCAAACGTACAGCGTGCCAAGGCAAATGGACAGAGCCAGAGTGCAGGCGCCACAGTCAACCCCACGGATTTTTTAGCACTGCTGACCGACCTTCACCAGTCGCTTGACGCTGTGAACTCACCGCTTGATTTAGTGGGTGATGATCCACCGACCGATGCGCTGTTGACGCAGTCCGATCTGCTGCAGGCCGATGTGGCCCCGCTTGCCGCATGGCAAGACTTGCTGGTTCCTCGCGATGCGGCGGTATCTGCAACGGGGCTGGCATACCGGGACACCGAAACTGGCAGGCAGCCTGTGGCGGGACTGCAGGCCGGACGTGATCCGACCACGCTGGTCGGCGTTGGGATGATGCCGAGTCCGGCTGGCAGCGATGTTTTCGCCATCCGGGCCGGGGCGCATGGTCCAGTGGCAAGCTCGGAAGGAGCCCCGCTTGATACAGCCGCAGATGTGCGCGGGGGGGCCACACCCAATGCGGTGTCCGGCTACGGTCGTGCATTTACGCGTCTTCACAACGCCTTGTCCTTGCGTCCCGATACGGTCGAGGGCCCAGCCGTGCGCGGCGGCTTGGCGGCAGTGGCCGCAGAGCGGGTGTCAAGTCAGCCTGCGGGTACGCTGGGCACTGCCCTTGTGCAAGTGCAGGCAAGCGCTGTCGGGGTGCCTGCGGTTGCCTTGGAGCGCACGGTGGCCAGCAGCCTGATGGCTGCAGACCAGACGGCCAATCTGGTCGGCCTGATCGCGCCCGGCATGGAGCAGGCTCAGGACGCGGGTTCGCGGGGGGGCACCGACGGGTCCAGCCCACGCGACTTTGGCCGCGGGGCCGATGGCTTCGCCGCACCGGAGAGCATCGCGGGTGCTGCAGAGCCTTTCGACAGCGCGTTGTCATCAGGTGAGGTGACGCCGTCAGGCGTCGAAGACCAGATTTCCGAGCAAGTCGCCTACTGGGTCAGTCAGGAAACGCAAAACGCGGAGTTAACCCTCAATCGCGATGGCCTGCCCGTGGAAGTGTCGGTTTCACTATCGGGCAATGAAGCCCATGTCACTTTTCGAAGCGATCAGGAGCAAACCCGAGAGTTGCTTGACCGCAGCATGGGACAGCTGAGCGAACTGCTGCGGGGTCAGGGGCTGGTGCTTTCGGGCATGTCAGTGGGCTCCTCGGCAGGCCGAAGCCTTGCGGGGGGGCAGGGCGGAGATCAAAAACGGCAGCGAGAGGAGGCCGGGCACAGGCAGGTCAATGTGGTTGCGCCCGCTGGTTCCATGTCCACCAGGGCGACACGGCCTTTGGATGGCTCTGTCGATGTCTTCGTGTAGAAGTTCGGAAGTGCGCGCCACCTCTGCCACCTCTGCGAACAGATCGCGATGCGAGTGACAGGCGTTCTATGGTCCAGATCAGAGCTGCATCCCTGGCGCAGGGGCCAGCACTGGTGTGAGGCGCATGGGGTCGCGTCGTTGGCGCTGACTGCCTGGGTTTTGGGTGGTTATTCTGGGTATTATGGAATCAGCCATCATTCAATAATGGGTTATCGCAGGCGCACTTTGCATTGATCCCAATGCGAGAACTGCATCCCTCACGCAAGGAATCCTCATCGTGTCAGACGCCCCACCCGCAGCCGTCAAGGTCAAAAGCAAAAAGAAGCTGGTGATCATCCTTGGCGTTGTACTACTGCTCGTGTTGGTCGGTGGCGGTGCCGCTGCCTGGTTCATGACGCGCTCCCACGGCGATGATGAAGAAGGTGGCGGTGCCGCGCCTCATGCAAAAGAAGCGCCCAAGGTGGCCCCGACGTTTTTGCCGCTTGAAAACATGGTGGTGAATCTGGCGGATCCTGGGGGCGATCGCTTTGCACAGATCGGAATCACGCTGGAACTGGAAGACGCCAAGACCGCAGATCAGGTCAAGTTGTATCTGCCCAGCATTCGCAGCGCTATTCTCATGCTCGCCTCCCAGCGTACGTCCGCGGAACTTTTGCAACGCGAAGGCAAGGAACTGCTGGCCACCGATATCCTGCGCGAGGTCTCCCGCCCATTGGGTTACGAGGTTCCCGCCGAGCGGGAGCGTGCTCGTGGCGCTGCTGCGGCCGAGCCGGCCGACGATGCTGAGACCCGCCCATCAGCCCGTAAACGCCAGGCGCGCAATCCGGTCTTGCGCGTGCTTTTTTCAAACTTCATCATCCAGTGATCCCGGCAAGGAACAGCCATGAGTGATTCCTTTCTTTCGCAAGAAGAAGTCGACGCCCTTCTTGAGGGCGTCACCGGAGAGAGCCAAAAATCCGTCGAAGAGGTAGCGG